>NZ_JBEZND010000008.1:0-233711 GCF_040706415.1 Streptomyces sp. NPDC048106
GCACACCTACAATCACCACCGCGGACACACCGCGCTGAAAGGCCAACCACCCGCCAGCCGCGTCCCCAACCTCACGGGTCAATACAACTAGGGCCTTTCTTTCGGATCCGGCTGACCTGTGCGGCGGCCGGGCCCGGCGGCGCGGCCGCCCGCGGCCGAGCGCCCTCTCGGGGCGCGGGGCCGTGCGGGCGGTCGCGTCGTGGGTTCTTCCCTCCGGTTGCTTGTGGAGGGGTTACTTCTGGAGGATCGACAGGTCCTCGTCCGCCTCCGGTACCGAGACCAGGCCGCGGTCGCTGGGCAGGGTCTGGACGGTGAAGCCGGACGGGTCGGTCGAGGTGAGGGTGCGCGAGGCGTAGACGGGGGTGTCCGAGAGGGGTTCGATCGTGAGGGCGTAGGTGCCCTTGAGGCCCGAGGGGACCGGGGCGTCGACGTCCTGGGTGGTGCCGGATCTGATCGTGTAGGTCTTGCTGACCGCCGTGCCGCCCTCGCTGCCCGCCGAGGCGGTGACCTTGACCTTGGCCGTGGCGGTGGGCGCGGTCAGGGCGAGGGTGGCGCCCTTGGCGCTGTTGTCGGCCGCGGTGGCGCGCGCCCCGACGGGCGCGGTGGCCGGGATGAACGCGGTCTCCTGGTTCGCGCCCTTGCCCCGGACCACCCGCAGCGCGGCGACCACCGGCACCGACCGGTCGGAGGGGGTCAGGACCAGGGAGCCGGCCTCACCGCGGGTGAGCGGGCCGAGGTCGGCGGAGGTGGTCATGCCGGACTTGACGTGCAGCGCCTCGTTGCCCGCCGGGGTGATCAGGCCGTCGGGCGAGGCGAGGCGGATCTTGAGGTCGGCGTCGGCGTCGCCGGGCGTGAAGGCGATCAGGCGGACGTCGGTGGCGTCCTTGGGGATGCCGGGCAGCACCAGGCTGCCGGCCGGGTCGGCGGCCGCGGCCAGCCAGTCGCCGCCCGACGCGTCGTCCAGCGCCTGCACCGTGGCGCCCACCCGCCCGCTGCGCACGCTGACGTGCACGGTCAGGTCCTCCTGCCGCTCGCCGGTCAGGGTGGACAGCAGGACCGGCTCGCTGGTGTGCGGCTCGACCCTGAGGTTCTCCCCCAGCGGCGACTTGATCGCACCGTTCTTTCCGTACATCTCCACGTCCACGACGGCGGCGGAGTCGTCCGGGTTGGTCAGATGGACGTAGTCGGTGCGGCCGGCGGCGGTGCTGGCGCCCGGGAACCAGAACTCGGTGTCGGCGGGCGTGCAGGTGACGCCCTGGAGGCCGCGGCCGGTGCCGACGGCGATCCGGGTGGTCTCCTGGACGGTCCAGCCGGGCGCGAACCTCCCGTCCGCGGTGCCGATCAGCGCGGGCGCGTCGGCGCCGGAGGTGTCGCCGGTGACCGGGGTGCCCGGCGCCTTCGGGGTGAGCACCGGCTGGTCGGCGGTCTTCTTGCCGCCCTTGTCCTTGCCTTTGTCCTTGCTCTTGCCCTGCTGGGTGTCGCTCGTGCCGCCCGTGCCGTCCGGGGATCCCGCGGGGGCGGGCTGGAGTTGGGCCTTGCCGCTGTTCGGCGCGCCCTGGGTGACGGGCGTGAACGAGGTGTACGTCGTGTCCGCGATGTCCGAGACGCTGGGCGCCGGACACAGCAGGCCGGTGCGCTGCACGGGCAGTTCGGCCGCGGCGCTGGGCGCGGCCGCGCCGGACGCGGACGGGGTGGCCAGCGCGGCGACCGCGGTGACGGCGGCCAGCGCGGTGGTGCCGGCGATCAGGGACAGGGTGGTGCGGTTCACTGCTGGCTCCCGTCGGGGCGCTGCTCACTGCCGGTGCCATGGGGCTGCTGGGCGGGGTCGTAGCCCTGCTGGGCGGGGTCGTACGCCGGGTCGTAGCCCTGCTGTTGGTACGCCGCCGGGTCGTAGGGCTGCTGGTCGGCGGTGCCGCCGTACCCGTACGGGTCGTACGGCGCCGTTCCGTAGGGGTCGGCCTGGTAGGCCTGCTGACCGTAACCGCCCGCCTGGTAGGCGTCGGTGTCGTAGCCGGGGTACGGGCCGTTCGCGTAGGGGGTGGCGTACGACTCGTCGTAGGAGGGGTCGTACGGCTGCTGGTGCGGGATCTGGGGCTCGGCCGGGGCCGGGGGCGCGTCGGGGGCTTCCCCTGCGGGCATCTCACCGGCGGCTGCCTGCTCCGCGGCGGACTCCTCCTCGGCCTGGGCGCGCAGGCGGCGGGCTCGGCGGCCCTCGCCCGTGGCGGCCTGGGCGGGCAGCGGCTCCTCCTCGGGGAGGTCGTCGTCCACGTCTCGGCGGCGGCCGGGCAGGGCGAGGACGACCAGGACGACGCCGAGCGCGCCCTGTGCCCACAGCCAGGCGGTGTGGGTGACCGGTGCCTCGTAGGTGACGTCCAACCGGCCGCCGGAGGACGGGAGTCGGAAGCCCTGGGCCCAGCCGTCGACGGTGGTGCGGGTGAGCGGCTTGCCGTCGAGGGTGGCGGTCCAGCCGGGGGCGGCGCTGTCGGCGATGCGCAGGACGCGGCCGTCGGAGCCGGCCGGAACGGTGGTGTGGATGTCCACCGGTCCGGCGCCGATCGGCCGGGCGCTGCCGGAGTCGACGGAGTCCGAGGTGCCGGCGGGCAGGATGACCGCGCGGGAGACCTCGTGGTCGACGCGCCACAGGGCGTTGCCGTCCTGCTGGCTGAGCCGGGCCAGGCCCGGGGTGGCGTCGAGGACGCGGGTGATGTCGCGGGGCGTGCCCTTGTGGACGAGGACGTAGCGCACGGCGAAGCCGCCGAGTTCGTCGGCCTGGTCGGCGCCGGAGCCGGCGACCAGGTTGGCGACGACCTTGTCCAGGCGGGTGTTCTCGCCGTCCGTGGCGGCCAGTTCGGCGTCTCCCATGCGGGCCCCGGCGCCGCGCACCAGGGTGTAGCTCACGCGCGCGGTGGAGTCGCCGTCCAGGACGAGGGTGCGGGCCCGGTCGCCGGTGGTGGAGTCCTCGGCGACGAACGCGGGCACCTGGGCCGGGTCGCGGCGCTGCACGGGGCCGTCGGCGCCGCGGAACATCCAGGCGGCGGCGAGCAGCAGCGGGCCCACGGCCGCGGCGAGCGCTATCAGGGCGGCCACGGGCTGGCGCCAGCCGAAGCTCTGCTCGGCCACGCGCGCGCGGGCGCCGTCGGCGCCGAGGACGGCGGCGGACAGCAGCGCGATGCCGTAGACGAGGGTGGCGGGACCGGCCCAGACGGACCGGTTGGCGAGGACCGCGAAGACGAGGCCGGTCAGGGCGACGGCCCAAGCGGTGCGGATGCCCAGCTGCCGTTCGGAGCGCAGCAGCGCCGCGAGGGCGGCGAGCACGATGCCGAGCAGCAGCAGCCCGCTCGCGGTGCCGGGGCCGCCGGGGCTGGCGCCGAGCAGGTCGAGCGCGGAGGCGGCCGAGGCGCCGTAGGCCAGGCCCGCTTCCTTGAAGAAGCCGGTCGGCAGCAGGGTCAGCGACCAGGGCGCGAGGAGCAGCAGCGGGGTGCCGAGCTGGACCAGCAGGCGCAGGCCGTGGGCGGCCAGGTCGGCGCGGCGCAGCACGAGCACGCCGAGGCCGAGGATCAGCGCGAGGGGCCAGACGATCGGGGTGAACGCGGTGGCGATGGTCAGCAGCAGCGCGTAGGCCCAGGTGGCGCGCCAGCTGCCGCGGGCGCCGGTGCGGCTGGTGAGGCCGCTCGCGGCGATGCCCGCGCGGGCGATCAGGGGCAGCAGCACGGCGAGTACGGCGGTGCCGATGCGGCCGCCGGCCAGGGCGCCGGTGGTGGCGGGCAGGAAGGCGTAGGCGATGGCCGACCAGGCGCGCAGCAGCCGGGAGGTGACCAGGGGCCGGGAGGCGAAGTAGGCGGTGAATCCGGCGAGCGGCACCGAGCAGACGAGCAGCACGGTGACGGCGAGTCCGGTGGAGCCGAACAGCAGGGTGGCCAGGGTGGCGACGAGCGCGAGGTAGGGCGGTGCGGCGGGGGTGCCGCCGGCGCCGACCGGGTGCCAGGCGTCCGCGAAACGGGACCACAGGTCGCCGGCGCTCGCCGGGGCGGGCAGCAGGGCGCCGCCGCCGAGCGCGCCGCCGGAGAGCAGGGCGCGGCAGGCGACCAGGGAGACGAGCAGCAGCGCGAGGAAGAGCACCGGTCCCGGTCTGCGGGCGATCCGCTTGAGCCGGGCGAACTGCTCGATCTCCAGGAAGTCGGCGTCGTCGCCGCCGGGCCCGGATTCCACGGCTCCGCCGTGTCGGCCGGCCGAGGAGGTGTCGGTGTCGGAGCCGCTGGTGAAGTTGCCCGCGAACTGTTCGATGGCGGCGCGGATGGTGGCGCCGGGCGGCGGGAAGAGGCCGCGCAGTTCGTCCTTGTCGATCTGCGGGGTGCCGCGGCGGCGCCGGGCGGCGATGATCCGCTCGGGGCGCAGCAGGGTGCCCAGCAGGCCGCGGATCTCGTCCACGGCCTGGCCCGGGACCTTGCCGACGAGGTAGGCGACGGTCCGCAGGAGGGTGCCGAGGACGAGCCGCAGCAGCACCCAGGGCAGCGCCGCGGTACGGGTGTTGGCGAGCAGGGTGTGGACGGCGCCGGCCTTGTCGACCTTGTGCGGGGAGGCGGCGGTGCGGCCCACGCAGTCGACGGTGCGGCGCTCGCGGGAGGCGGCCTCGGCGTGTCGGACGACCGCGTCGGGGGCGATCAGGACGCGGTGGCCGGCGAGGTGGGCGCGCCAGCACAGGTCCACGTCGTCGCGCATCAGGGGCAGCCGGCGGTCGAAGCCGCCGAGCTGTTCGAAGACGTCGCGGCGGATCAGCATGCCGGCGGTGGAGACGGACAGCACGGTGCGGACGTGGTCGTGCTGGCCCTGGTCCTGTTCGCGGCGGTCCAGACCGGTCCAGCGTCGGCCGGAGTTGGCGATGGAGACGCCGACCTCCAGCAACTGCCTGCGGTCGTACCAGCCGCGGAGTTTGGGGCCGACGACCGCCACGTCGTCGCGTCCCAGTTCGAGTTCGTTCTCGACGACGCGGAGCAGCTGGGCGAGGGCGTCGGGTTCGGGGGCGCAGTCGTCGTGCAGCAGCCAGAGCCACTGGACCGGTTCGCCGTAGGGCAGTTCGGGGAGGTCGTAGGCGTCGTCGCGCCAGGTGCGGGTGGCCGGGTCCCAGCCGCTGGGGCGCTTGAGGTACGGCAGCTCGTCCGGGGTGAGGACGGCGGCGGTGCGGCTCGCCTCCTCGACGGCCTGGCCGAAGCCGGTGCGGCGGGCGAGGTGCAGCACGCCCGCGTCGCCGAGGGCTTCGCCGAGCAGCTGGGCGGAGTTGTCCGCGCTGCCGGTGTCGGCGGCCACCGCCTGCTGGACGGGGCGCTCCTGGCCGAGCAGCCCGGCGAGCGCGTCGGGCAGCCAGCGGGCGCCGTCGTGGGAGACGAGGACGGCCGTGACCACATGACGCGGGTACTCGGGCGGACGGGCTGGGTCGAACGCTGCGGCGGCGGCCGGGTCTTGGGCTGCCGTATGGCTGTGCACGGACATCGAGGTACGGGCCCCGGTTCGGTGGACTGCGGTGGACACCTGTGTCCCCCGGGGGCCTCGATGGGCTCGCGGGGACAGCGGGGCGTCTCGGACGAGCGACCACACTATCGGCTGCCCACGACGACGGCCTGCCGCCTGTGGATAACCCACGGGCCACGGGCCGTTCGTGATGTTTTCTCGGGTATGGCGCGGGTATGTACCGGGTGCCGCGGCGCTGGTGCGCGGTCAGACGGCGGCCTTCTTCAGCCGGCGGCGCTCCCGCTCGGAGAGTCCGCCCCAGATGCCGAAGCGCTCGTCGTTGGCGAGTGCGTACTCAAGGCATTCGGAGCGGACCTCGCAGGCGAGGCAGACCTTCTTCGCCTCTCTGGTGGAGCCGCCCTTCTCCGGGAAGAAGGACTCGGGGTCGGTCTGGGCGCACAGCGCGCGCTCCTGCCAGCCGAGTTCCTCGTCCGCGTCGTCGACCAGCAGTTGCTGCACCAGGTCGGTCATGTGCGCCCCTCGTCTGTCTTTCGCGTCCCCGTGCGTAGCCGTTACCGATTTCGGCTGAACGACACGAGTGAAATTACAAGTGTGCTGCTCCGGGCGAGTCAAGCCGAGATCTGCTATTGAGCCCGTTATTCACTCTGCGGAACCAAGGCCATGCGGAAAGTGTTCAAATCGTCATAAACCTCGACACATGGCCGTGCCGCGCGGCCGGGGTCCGCTGGGACCGCCGTACTCCGCTCGGCACCCGCACGGGCCTGTACGAAGAAAGACGTCCCGGCGTTCGATCGCGTTGCACGGCTCGTCGAGCGCTTGGATGTGCCCCATGTGTCCCGCACCCCTGAGCAGCAAACCTCGTACCGGGCAGTTGGCCCGGATGAGGTGAAATGTGCCTCACATGGCGGTCATCGAGTTGACAGCGCAGGTATGAACCGTTGTCCTAGGGGGCATGCTCGCGAACTCGGTACCCACCTCGACCCGCACCGCCGGGTCCCACGGTGCTGCCCGAGCCCGCTGTAGCTGTTGTTGCTGTCCCAGCTGTTGAGCCGGCCTCCTCTCCTTCTCCAGGCCTCCGCTCCGGCCGACGCGCCAAGCCCGTTCCCGTACGGCTCGGCCGCCGCTCCTTCGCAGGACCGTCTTCCGTGACGCTTCGCAGGACCGCTCCCGTCCCGGAGCCCCTTCCCGCCTCTTCCGCATCTTCCGCCGAGGAACCAGCGCACCCCATGAACAGCGACAACGACCTCCAGATCGCCGGTGACCTCCTCGAAGTCCCGCACCTGCTCCAGCCGCCGCGCGAGCACCCGGCCACCGTCGCCGAGTTCGTCGGCCTGGCCCGCGCCATCGCCGCCGATCGCGCCCAGTGGGCGGATCTCGTGCGCTACGACGCCACCACCCGCTGGTACCACCGGCTGCGCACCGGCCCCGGGTACGAGGTCTGGCTGCTGTCCTGGGTACCGGGACAGGGCAGCGGGCAGCACGACCACGGCCGCTCCTCCGGGGTCCTCACCGTCCTGGAGGGCACGCTCACCGAGCACACCCGGCGCGGCAGCCGGGCGCTCGCGCCGGGCGCGCAACGCGTGTTCGCGCCGGGGTACGCGCACGAGGTCGTCAACGACGCGCTGGAACCGGCGGTCAGCCTGCACGTCTACTACCCGGGTCTCACCGAGATGCCGATGCACGCCTCCCCGGACTGCGAGGCGCGCCCGGTGACCGCCTGACCGTCTGATCGTCCGATCGCGCGATCGTCCGACGCGTGACCGCTTGGCGCGTGACCGCCTGACGCGTTGTCGGCCCCTCCTGCAAGACTGGTCCCCATGCGCATTGTGGTTCTGGCAGGCGGCATCGGTGGTGCCCGGTTCCTGCGCGGTCTGAAGCAGGCCGTGCCGGACGCGGACGTCACGGTCATCGGCAACACCGGCGACGACATCCACCTCTTCGGGCTGAAGGTCTGCCCGGACCTCGACACGGTGATGTACACGCTGGGCGGCGGCATCAACGAGGAGCAGGGCTGGGGGCGGTCCGACGAGACCTTCCATCTCAAGGAGGAACTGGCGGCCTACGGCGTCGGCCCCGAGTGGTTCGGGCTGGGCGACCGGGACTTCGCCACACACATCGTGCGGACGCAGATGCTCGGCGCCGGCTATCCGCTGAGCGCGGTCACCGAGGCGCTGTGCGCCCGCTGGAAGCCGGGCGTGAAGCTGATCCCGATGACCGACGACCGCGTGGAGACGCACGTGGCCGTCGAGGTCGACGGCGAGCGCAAGGCGGTCCATTTCCAGGAGTACTGGGTGCGGATGCGGGCCGCCGTGGCCGCGGAGGCCGTGGTCCCGGTCGGCGCCGAGCACGCCAAACCGGCCCCCGGCGTCCTGGAGGCCATCGCCGGGGCGGACGTCATCCTCTTCCCGCCGTCCAACCCGGTCGTGTCCATCGGCACGATCCTCGCGGTCCCCGGCATCAGGGAGGCCATCGCGGACGCGGGCGTGCCCGTGGTCGGCCTGTCCCCCATCGTCGGCGACGCGCCGGTGCGCGGCATGGCCGACAAGGTGCTCGCCGCGGTCGGCGTGGAGTCCACGGCCGCCGCGGTCGCCGAGCACTACGGCTCGGGCCTGCTGGACGGCTGGCTGGTCGACACCGTGGACGCGGCGGCCGTCGAGCGCGTGGAGGCCGACGGCATCCGCTGCCGGGCCGTACCGCTGATGATGACCGACGTGGACGCGGCCGCGCAGATGGCGCGGGAGGCGCTGGCGCTGGCCGAGGAGGTGCGGGACGCGTGAGCGGGGAGCGCGCGGAGCGTCCCGCGTTCCGGGTCTGGGCGCCGGCCGGCGTCCCCGAGGTGCAGCGGGGCGACGACCTCGCCAAACTGATCGCCGCCGCCGAGCCCGCGCTGGCCGACGGGGACGTGGTGGTCGTCACCTCCAAGATCGTGTCCAAGGCGGAGGGCCGGATCCTCCGGGCCACCGACCGGGAGGCCGCGATCGACGCGGAGACGGTGCGGGTGGTGGCCCGCCGGGGCGCCCTGCGGATCGTGGAGAACCGGCAGGGCCTGGTCATGGCCGCGGCCGGGGTCGACGCCTCCAACACTCCGGCCGGGACCGTGCTGCTGCTGCCCGAGGACCCGGACGCGTCCGCGCGGGCGATCCGCGACGGCCTGCGCGATGCCCTGGGGGTCGAGGTCGGGGTGATCGTCAGTGACACGTTCGGGCGACCCTGGCGCGCGGGGCTGACGGACGTGGCGATCGGCGCGGCCGGGGTGCGCGTGCTGGACGACCTGCGCGGTGGCACGGACGCGTACGGCAATCCGCTCAGCGCCACCGTGGTGGCCACGGCGGACGAGCTGGCCGCCGCCGGTGACCTGGTCAAGGGCAAGGCCGGGGGGCGGCCGGTCGCGGTGGTGCGGGGCCTGTCCCAGGTGGTCGACCGGGACGGCGGCGCGGGCGCGCGGGCGCTGGTGCGCAGCGCGGCCGACGACATGTTCCGGCTCGGCACCTCCGAGGCGGTCCGCGAGGCCGTGACGCTGAGACGCACCGTAAGGGCGTTCACCGCGGAGCCCGTGGATCCGGGTTCGGTACGGCGGGCGGTGGCGGCGGCCGTGACCGCGCCGGCGCCGCACCACACCACGCCCTGGCGGTTCGTGCTGCTGGAGTCGGCCGAGTCGCGGAACCGGCTGCTGGACGCGATGCGGGACGCCTGGATCGCCGACCTTCGCCGGGACGGCAAGAGCGAGGAGTCCATCGCCAAGCGGGTCCGGCGCGGCGACCTGCTGCGTGACGCGCCTTACCTGGCGGTGCCGTGCCTCGTGATGGACGGCTCGCACCACTACGGGGACGCCCGGCGGGACGGCGCCGAGCGGGAGATGTTCGTCGTCGCCATGGGCGCGGGCGTGCAGAATTTCCTGGTGGCGCTGGCCGGGGAGCGCCTCGGCTCGGCCTGGGTGTCGTCCACGATGTTCTGCCGGGACGTGGTACGCGAGACGCTCGGACTGCCCCCGGAGTGGGATCCGATGGGGGCGGTGGCGATCGGGCATCCGGCGCAGGCGCCGGGTCCGCGGGGCGGGCGGGACGCGGAGGCGTTCATCGAGGTGCGGTGAGCCGGGGCGGGGGGGCCTACGCTCGAAGGACGGCACCGACATTCCCGAGGATCTGATCCGTGGCAGGACGTTTCGTTCAGCGGCCCGCGCGCCCGCACAGCCGGAGCGGCGTGGGAGGTGCTCCCGTGCCCGTGCGCGGGGGCCACACGGGTGTGCCCGGGGGCGGTACGGCCGGGATACCTCGGCAGGCGGCGGCCCCCGCGCGGGTGCGGCGCTGGGTGCCCGAGGGTCCGCTCGATCTCGCGCTGGTGCTCGGGCCGCTGCGGCGCGGGCCCGCCGACCCGACGTTCCGGGCCACGGCGGACGGCTCCGTGTGGCGGGCCACCCGCACCCCGGCCGGGCCCGGCACGCTGCGGGTGCGGGCGGACGGCGGTGAGGTGCTCGGAGAGGCGTGGGGGCCCGGCGCGGAGTGGCTGCTCGACGGCCTGCCCGCGTTGCTCGGCGCGGCCGACGACCCGGAGGCGTTCGTGCCCCGGCACCGGGTGGTGGCGCTCGCGCGGCACCGGCGGCCGGGGTTGCGGCTGACGCGGACCGGGCTGGTGCTGGAGTCGTTGATCCCGTCGGTGCTGGAGCAGAAGGTCACGGCGGATGAGGCGTACCGGGCGTGGCGGCTGCTCGTACGCCGGTTCGGGGAGCCCGCGCCGGGACCGGCGGGGGCGGGTGAGCGGCCGATGTTCGTCATGCCCGCGGCGCGGACGTGGGCGTTGATCCCCTCCTGGGAATGGCATCGGGCCGGGGTCGACGACAAACGCGCGTCCACGATTCTGCGGGCCGTCCGGGTGGCCTCGCGGCTGGAGCAGGCGGCGGGAATGCCGGCGGCGGACGCCCGGACGCGGCTGGAGGTCGTGCCGGGGGTGGGGGTGTGGACGTCGGCGGAGGTCGTCCAGCGCAGTCACGGCGCGGCGGACGAGGTGACGGTCGGGGACCTGCACCTGCCGGGCATGGTGGGGTGGGCGCTGGCCGGTGACCGGCACGCGGACGACTCCGTGATGCTCCGTCTGCTGGAGCCCTACGCCGGTCAACGGCACCGTGCCGCCCGCCTGATCCTCTTGAGCGGCGTCACACCGGCCCGACGGGTCCCGAAGATGCCGCGCGTGGACATCGGCCTGCTCTGAGCCAGGCCCCACCAGGGACGGGCCCCGCGCGCCCGCGCCGACGGGATGCCTCCCCCAGCGGCCTCATCCGGCGGACGGCGACCGGAACGAGCTTCCGACGGCCCCCGAGGAGAGGGTCACCCCGGCCGAACCACACGACGCACTGGTCGGAGGAGAACCGCACCGCCCCCGCCGGAACAACATGCGCCGCACCACACCCGCGCCCCCAGAGGCGCGCCCCACTCGCCCGCGCCGACAGGATGCTCCCCCGAGCAACCCCACCCAGCGACGGCGACCGGAACGAGCCCCCGACGGCCCGCCCCCGAGGGGAGCGGTCTGCCCCGGCGGAACCGCACGACTCAGCGGCCGCCTTCTCCCTCCCGCGCCGAACCGCACGGCTCGGCGGTCGCCCCCGCCGAACCACACACCTCACTGATCAGAGGAAAACCGCACCGCCCCCGCCGGAATGCGCGCGTCGCACCACACCCGCGCCCCCTCGCGGAGCTCGTTGTCGGGGCCGATGACCGCGCCGTCGCCGATGACCGTGCCGGTGAGGACGGAGCGGGTGCCGACGCGGGCGCGGATGCCGATGAGGGAGTCGGTGATGACCGCGCCGGGCTCGATGACCGCGCCGGGCAGGATGGTCGATCCGTAGACCCGCGCCCCCTCCGCCACGAACGCGCCCTCCCCCACCACCGTGCCCCCGGTCAGCTTCGCGTCCGGCGCCACCCGGGCCGTCGGCAGCACCAGCCGGTCACCGCAGCGCCCCGGCACCGCCGGGGACGGCGCGCGTCCGAGCACCAGGTCCGCCGAGCCGCGCACGAACGCCGCCGGGGTGCCGAGGTCCAGCCAGTACGTCGAGTCGACCATGCCCTGCAGATGCGCCCCGGCCGCGAGCAGTTCGGGAAAGGTCTCGCGCTCCACCGACACCGGCCGGCCCGCCGGGATCGTGTCGATGACCGAGCGCCGGAAGACGTACGCCCCCGCGTTGATCTGGTCGGTGACGATCTCCTCCGGCGTCTGCGGCTTCTCCAGGAACGCCAGGACCCGGCCCGTCTCGTCCGTCGGCACGAGACCGTAGGCCCGCGGGTCCGTCACCGTCGTCAGGTGCAGCGAGACGTCCGCGCCGGTCGACGCGTGGGTGTCGACGAGGGCCCGGATGTCCAGGCCCGTCAGGATGTCGCCGTTGAAGATCAGCACCGGCTCGTCGGGGCCGGAGCGCAGCCGCGAGGCGACGTTGCGGATCGCCCCGCCCGTGCCGAGGGGCTCCTCCTCGGTGACGTACTCAAGGTGGAGGCCCAGCGCCGAGCCGTCACCGAAGTACGGTTCGAAGACCTCGGCCAGATAGCTGGTGGCAAGGACGATGTGCTCGACGCCCGCGGCTCTCGCCCTCGCCAACTGGTGGGCGAGGAACGGCACGCCCGCGGCCCGGACCATGGGCTTGGGCGTGTGCACGGTGAGCGGGCGCAGCCGGGTGCCTTTGCCGCCGACCAGGAGGATCGCTTCTGTCACCTGTCGTCTCTGCTTCCTGCCGGGACCGGCCGAACTGACTCGTTCTACTCGTATCGGCCGGTCAGTGTATGCAGACGGTAGCGACGGAGACCGTGACGGCCGCGCGGTTCGCCGAGAGACTGGTGTGAGAACAGTGAGAGAAGCGCCCCCGCCGCGCGCCCTCGCGCGCGTACCCTTTGCCGGGTGAACGCCACCGATCGCACCCCCGCCGACCTGCTGACTTCCGCCCTCGCCGCGGATCCCGGCCGCCCGCTGGTGACCTTCTACGACGACGCCACGGGCGAACGCGTCGAACTCTCCGTCGCCACCTTCGCCAACTGGGTGGCCAAGACCGCGAACCTCCTCCAGGGCGACCTCTCCGTGGAGCCCGGCGACCGGGTCGCGCTGCTGCTGCCCGCGCACTGGCAGACGGCGGTGTGGCTGCTGGCCTGCGCCTCGGTGGGCGCGGTCGCGGACGTGGCCGGGGACCCGGCGGTGGCCGACGTGGTCGTCAGCGGGCCGGAGTCGCTGGAGGCGGCGCGGGCGTGCCGGGGCGAGCGGGTCGCGCTGTCCCTGCGGCCGCTCGGCGGACGGTTCCCGCAGCCGCCCGAGGGGTTCCTCGACTACGCCGTGGAGGTGCCGGGCCAGGGCGACCGGTTCTCGTCGCCGTACGCCGGGGAGTCGGCGCTGATCGTGGCCGGCGCGGAGTTCAGCGGGGCCGAGGTCGTGCAGAAGGCCGTGGCCGACGCGGGGGAACTGGAGCTGACGGGGCCCGGGTCGCGGCTGCTGTCGGGGTTGCCGTACGACACCTGGGAGGGGCTCAGCGCGGGGTTGTTCGCTCCGCTGGCCAGCGGGGGTTCCGTGGTGCTCTGCCGGAACCTGGAGCGCCTGGACGAGGAGACCCTGGCGAAGCGGATCGACAGCGAGAAGGTGACGGCGGTACGGCGGCTGCCTCGCGCCGAGTAGCGAAGGGCGCCGCCGCAAAAGCCGTCGACGGCGTGAAGGGGCACAAAAGGCTGCCACTCCTGGGCGCCCGCCTACACGGGAACACCGCCGCGGAGCACGGCCGCGAGCAGGGCTACGGGTAAGGCGTTTACCAAGGCCGCGTATTTCCGTTCAGAAAATGAGGCGGATTGCCCAGTTGTAGGGACGACGGATTTGTCACCGGCGTGGCTTGACGCTGAACTGGGCGGATAGTGTGAGCGATCCGGTGCACGTGGCCACGAGGTCCGACCTGGGGTCGTGCACTGTTTCACCGAGACCCGAGCGCCTTTGAGGGGGAAGGCGCCGCGTGGGCCCCGACGGAGGATTCGGACAACCGTGGACGCGCAAGGCCGTGGGCGGGCGGACAACATCGATCCCGCAGACCAGTGGGTACTCAATCCGAACACCGGCGAATACGAACTGCGACTGCCTCCTTCCGGAACGCAGTCGGTCCCCGGGCCACGCAAGCCGTCCGCCGAGGACGGCGGCGGGTCCCGGCGCCGTCGCCGGAACGACATGACGCCTGGTGAGACCCGCGAGATGAACAGGGTGCCCGCCCAGGACGGCGGGCACGAGGGGGGCGGGACGCGCACCGAGGACGGGGGCCGCACCCGGGACGGCTCCCGCGCCGGCGACAAGGCGCGCGCCGGGGACGTGCCGCCGCCGCGGTCCGGCCGACGGCGCTCCGCCGAGCCCGAGACCGCGCCGGGACGGCGTGGCCGGCGGCCGGCGAAGAAGAAGTCGAGGGCGAAGAAGGTGCTGGCGTGGACCGCCGGCGGCACGGCCTTCGTGCTGGTCGCGGTCGGCGCCGCCGGGTACCTGTACCTCAGACACCTTGAGGGCAACATCAGTTCGACCGATGTCGGCGACGCGGGCTCCAAGGGCTTCAGCAAGAACGAGGCCTTCAACCTGCTGATCATCGGCACCGACAAGCGCACCGGCAAGGGCAACGAGGGCTACGGCGACGCGGGCAGCGTCGGACACGCGGACACGAACATACTGCTGCACGTCTCGAAGGACCGGACCAACGCGACCGCGCTGAGCATCCCGCGCGACCTGATCGTGAACGTCCCGGACTGCGAGACCATCCAGCCCGATGGCAGCAAGAAGGTCATTCCCGGCACGGACAACGTGCGCTTCAACACCAGCCTCGGCCAGGACGGCCGCGACCCGGGCTGCACCATGCGCACGGTCGACGAGGTCACCGGCATACACGTGGACCACTTCATGATGGCCGACTTCAACGCGGTGAAGACGCTGACCAGCGCGGTGGGCGGCGTCGAGGTGTGTGTCGCGCACCCCGTGGACGACAAGGAGTCCCACCTCAAGCTGCCGGCGGGCAAGTCGGTGGTGAAGGGCGAGCAGGCCCTCGCCTTCGTGCGCACCCGGCACAGCTTCGGCAACCGGGGCGACCTGGACCGCATCAAGGTGCAGCAGCAGTTCCTCGGGTCGCTGATGCGCAAGATGTCCTCCAGCGACACCCTCACCAGCCCCTCGAAGATGGTGGACCTCGCGGAGGCGGCCACCAAGGCGCTGACCGTCGACACCGGCATCGACAACATCAGCACGCTGAAGGACATGGCGATGGAGCTGAAGAAGGTGCCGCCGAAGAACATCACCTTCACCACGGTGCCGGTGCTGGACAACCCCGCCGAGAAGGTCCCCGTGACCGTCATCGTCAACCAGGCGACGGCGCCCTCGGTCTTCGAGGCGATACGGAACGACGTCTCCTTCACCGACGTGAAGCGCAAGCAGAAGGCGGCCAAGGACGCCCAGGCCGCCCGGCTCAAGGGCACCAGGTCCGCGCCCGGCGACGTGCGGGTGCGCATCCTCAACAGCGAGGCGGCACCGGGCAGCGCGCAGGCGGTCCTCGGCTGGCTCCAGAACAGCGAGGGCGTGCCGAAGTCGGAGAACGCGGGCAACGCGCCGGCGGGGCTCCAGAAGACCACGCTGGAGTACGCGCCCGACCAGGCCGCGCAGGCGAGGGAGCTGGCCGCGCTGATGGGACTGCCCGGCTCGGCGCTCAAGCCGGGATCGAGCACCCTCAACTCCCAGGGACTGCCGGCGATGACCCTGACCCTGGGCAAGGACTTCAAGGGCGCGGGTGTGCCGATCGCCGCTCCGGACAAGGCACCGAAGGTCGACAAGTCAACGGCCAACGAGGTTAAGTGCGCCTCATAGGTAACCCTGCGGGCCCGTCGTGCGTCTAACCACTCGACGCGGGACGGGCCCGTCGCATGGCTCAAAGGGCGGGGAGGGCGGGGAGATTGGCGCAGAGCGAAGTGCGGGGTGACGCTGCCGAAGTGGACGACACGATGGCGCTCACGTCGCGGACGGGGGACGGAGCGGGCCCGGCGAACCCGGAGGCCGGTACCGGACGGCACGGCGGCGGGCGGCGCAAGGGGGGCTCGGGGTCGGAGGGTTCGGGAGACGGCACGGCCGGCCGGCGGCGCCGGCGACGGCGCGCGCTGCGCTGGTCGGCGACGGTGCTCGCGGTGGTCATACTCGGCACGGCGGGCGCCGGTTACCTCTACTACCGGCATCTGAACGGCAACATACGCAAGGGCGAGCGCAGCAGCGGTGACGCCAAGGCGAAGAAGACCGCCCCGAACGCGGCCGGACAGACCCCGCTGAACATCCTGCTGATCGGCTCGGACGACCGTAACTCGGCGGAGAACCTGAAGCTGGGCGGCAGCAAGAGCAGCGTCGGCAGTCCCCCGCTCGGGGACGTGCAGATGCTCATCCACATCTCCGCCGACCGCAAGAGCGCGGCGATGGTGAGCATTCCCCGGGACACCCGCGTCGACATCCCCAAGTGCACGGACCCCGAGACCGGAAAGGTCTTTCCGGCGACCAACGACATCATCAACACCACCCTCGCCCGGGGCGGCGCCGGCTGCACGCTGGCCACCTGGGAGAACCTCACCGGGGTCTACATCGACCACTGGATGACGATCGACTTCACGGGCGTGGTGAAGATGGCGAGCGCCATCGGCGGCGTCGACGTCTGTGTGAACGAGAACGTCTGGGACCGCTCGACGGCGGCCCAGCGCGGCGGTTCGGGGCTGAAGCTGACGGCCGGGACGCACAAGATCAAGGGCGTGCAGGCGCTCCAGTGGCTGCGCACCCGGCACGCCTGGGGCAGCGACCTGATGCGGGCCCGCGCCCAGCACATGTACCTCAACTCCATGATCCGCACGCTCAAGTCGCAGAACGTGTTCACCGACAGCGGGCATCTGATGGACCTGGCCGAGTCGGCCACCAAGTCCCTCAAGGTCTCCGAGGAGATCGGCACGGTCAAGAAGCTCTACGACCTCGGCATGGAGATGAAGTCGGTGCCGTCGAACCGGGTCACGAGCCTGACGATGCCCAACCTCCCGGATCCGCAGAACCCCAAGAACCACGTCGTCCCGGACCCGGCGGGCTCGGCCAAGGTCTGGGAGATGCTCCAGGACGACATCCCGCTCGATAAGAACGGCGGGACCTCCAAGCAGACCACGGACAAGCCCCAGCCGACGAAGTCGCCCTCCACCGATCCGGCCCGGCTCGGCGTCCTCGTCCAGAACGGCACCGGTTCCGCCACCGAGGCGCCGGTCCCCGGGCGGGCCCGCACCATCGCCGAGACCCTCGTGGCCCAGGGCTACGCCAGAGCGACGGCCGACACCACGCCGCCCCCGCCCCAGGACAGGACGGTGATCGAGTACCCGAGCGCCGACCTCCAGGGCGACGCCCAGGGCGTGGCCAAGGCCCTGGGACTGCCGACGACCGCGGTGAAGCAGTCCACCTCGGTCTCCGGCGTCACCCTGCTGCTCGGCGCCGACTGGCGCACCGGTACGACCTTCCCGAAGCAGTCCAAGCCCAAGGCGGGCGACATCCCCACCAACGCCGACGCCGTCAACGGCGCGGACCACAAGTGCATGGAGGTGTACAAGCCGTACCAGTGGTGATCGCGGTGGCGGCGGTGAACGAGGCGGGGCCCCTCCGGAAGGAGGGGCCCCGCTCGTCTCGTCGGGCGCTCGCGTTGGTCAGGCGCTGTGGACCGCCGGCCGGCGGGACGCGATGACCCGCTTGGCCAGGGACTTCGGGCTGGTCAGAAAGCCCCAGCCCCAGGACATGTGCATGGTGGCGAGGGCCACGGGGACCTGGAGGCGGGCCTTGAGGGGCAGCCCCTTGCCCGCGGGGACGGAGCCGGCGGCGATCGCGGCGAGATAGCCGCCGGGGATCACCAGGCCCCAGGGGGTCAGGGCCACGCCGACCACGAGGCCGGCGGCGATGGCGCAGACCGCGGTCGGCGGGGCGAGGTAGCGCAGGTTGATGGAGCCGGAGTGGTAGCGGGCAACGACATGGCGCCAGCGGCCGTAGTCCTTGTACTGCTTGGCCAGGGCCCGCACCGAGGGCCGGGGCCGGTACGACACCTTCAGCTCCGGGGAGAACCAGATCAGGCCGCCGGCCTCGCGGATGCGGAAGTTCAGCTCCCAGTCCTGGGCGCGGATGAACTCCTCGTTGTAGCCACCCTGCCGCTCCAGCGCCTCACGGCGGAAGACACCCAGGTAGACCGTCTCGGCGGGGGCCGCCTTGCCACCGGTGTGGAACGCCGCGTTGCCGACACCGATCTTGGAGGTCATCGCGGCGGCGACCGCGTGCTCCCAGTCGTTCTCGCCCTCGGCGTGCATGATGCCGCCGACGTTCTGCGCGCCGGTCTCTTCGAGCAGGCGTACGGCGGTCTCTATGTAGTTCGGCGAGAGCATGCCGTGGCCGTCGACGCGGACCACGATCGGGTGCCGGGATGCCTTGATCGCCGCGTTCAGCGCGGCGGGGGTACGGCCGGTCGGGTTGGGGACGGTGTGGACGCGGGAGTCTTCGGCCACGAGCGCGGCGGCGATCTCGTCCGTGCGGTCCGTGGACGGACCGAGGGCGATCACGACCTCCATGTCGCCGCCGTACTCCTGCGCGAGGATCGCTTGGACGGCCCCGCGCAGATGCCGTTCCTCGTTGAGGACGGGCATGATCACGGATACAGCGGGGAACCGCACGTCGGGCTTGGCGTTCATAGGGGCCTCACGTTACCGCGAACGGGGGACAGCGGTGCGCGCCACCGGCGCTCTGACGCGGGATGGAGATCGTATCGGCCTACTGTGCTCACGGATCCCACGTACGGCCTCGTCCGGAGGTGTCCCTTGGCCAGCCCGCCCCGGTCCCCGGCGCGACCCCAGCGCCGCCCGCAGCCGCCCCGCCGGCTGCCGCCCCCGCCCGAGCGGCCGGTGCGGCCCCTGCGCCGACGGCGGCGGCCGCGCTGGGCCGTCCGGGCGATGACCACGCTGTCGGTGGTGGTGCTCGCCTCCGCCGGCATCGGGCACGCGGTGGTCACCAGCCTGGACGCGGGCATCGCCCGGGTCGACGCCTTCAAGGACATGAAGGACCGGCCGCAGGCGGGCCACGGCATGAACATCCTGCTGGTCGGCACCGACGGCCGGGACAAAATCACCGAGGGGCAGCGGCGCGCCTTCCACCTGGGCGGACAGCCCTGTCACTGCACCGACACGATGATGATCGTGCACATCTCGGAGGGCCGGGAGCGGGCCACGGTGGTGAGCCTGCCGCGCGACTCCTTCGCCGAGGCCCCGGCCCACCGGGACCAGACCACCGGCCGGCAGCTCGGCCCGCACCCGCTCAAACTGAACGCGGCCTACGCCGAGGGCGGCCCCCCGCTGACCGTGCGCACCGTCGAGAACATGACCCATGTGAAGATCGACCACTATCTGGAGGTCGACTTCACCAGCTTCATGAAGACCGTGGACGTCCTCGGCGGGGTGCGGATCTGTACGGCGACGCCGCTGAAGGACACCTACAGCGGGCTCGACCTCGCCCCCGGCACGCACACCCTGCTGGGCGGGCAGGCGCTCCAGTACGTGCGCTCACGGCACCTGGACGGGGACAGCGACCTGGGCCGGATGAAGCGGCAGCAGCGGTTCCTGGCCGCGCTGATCGAGAAGGCGACGTCCTCCGGGGTGCTGCTGAACCCGATGCGCTTCCGGGACGTGACCCGGGCGGTGCTCGGCTCGGTCCGTGCCGACGCCGGCTTCGGCACCGACGAGCTGCTCGACCTCGGCCGCGCGATGCGGAACTTCTCGCCCTCGTCCTCCGAGTTCACGACCGTGCCCATCGGGCGGATGGACTACCCGGTCAAGGGCATCGGCTCGACCCTGAAGTGGGACCCGGCCCGCTCGGCCCGGCTGTTCCAGGCGCTGCGCGACGACCGGCCGCTCACCACGGGCCGCCCGCGCCCCGCCGCCCCCGCCGCGACGACCGTCGAGACGGACCCCCGGGGGATCCGGGTCGAGGTGGCGAACGGCACCACCACGACCGGGCTGGCGAAGCGGATCGACGCCGAGCTGGCGGCGACCGGTTTCGCCACCACCCACCGGCCGGTGACCGCGCCCGCCCGGCTGCCGGCCACGGTCATCACCTACGACCCCCGCTGGGACCGCTCGGCACGCACCCTGGCCGCGGCGCTGCCGGGCAGCGAGCTGCGCGCGGCGCCGGGACAGGGGCCGGTGCTGAAGGTGACGGCCGGGGCCGGCTTCCGGGGGGTCCAGGCGGTGCGCTTCAAGGACCCGAGACACCCGGACGACGGTGCCGAGAGCGTGGTGCGCGGCAACGAGGTGGTCTGCTCGGGGAACGCCTGAGCGGACGCCGCGGTCCCCGGGGGCCACGCGGCCCCGGCCCCTCCTCAGTCCTAGTCCTGAAGTCCCTCCGCGGCCCGCTGTTCACGCAGCTCGCGGATGGCGCGGCGGCGGGCCAGCCGATGGGTGCGGCGGATCTGCGCCTCCTGGTAGCGGCGGCAGTCGCGGTCGGTCTCCGGTATCACCGGGGGCACCCGGCGCGGCTTGCCGTCGGCGTCCACGGCCGCGAAGACCAGGTAGGCCGAGCCGACCTGGGTGGGCGGGTCGGACTCGTTCCAGCGCTCGGCGAGGACCCTTACGCCGACCTCCATGGAGGTCCGGCCGGTCCAGTTGACCTGCGCCTTCACATGGACCAGGTCGCCGACGCGGACCGGCTCCAGGAAGGCCATCTCGTCCATGGACGCGGTGACGGCGGGACCGCCGGAGTGCCGGCCGGCCACGGCGCCCGCCGCGTCGTCCACCAGCTTCATGATCACCCCGCCGTGCACCGTGCCCAGCAGGTTGGTGTCGTTGTGGGTCATGATGTGGCTCAGCGTGGTGCGCGAGGCGGACGTGAGCTTACCCGGAATGTCCGGTTCCACTGCTTCCGAGTCCGTGGCCTGGTCTGTCATGCGCTCTACCTTATGCCGAAGTGACATTCGCGGAATTTGTGTCAGCTTCGCAACAGCGCCGCCCTTATTTTCCGACAAGGCTTGTGAGCCATACGGCGGAGCCCTGCACACTGGTCCGCATGAATGACTGGCCCGAGGCATGGTCCGACGACAACCGCGGCCCCCGGTACGGACGCGGCAGTGGCGCCGCGCAACCCGAGGGCGCCCGCGCGATGCGCCAGGTGCGGCGCGACCCGGCGGCGCCGCAGTACGGGGCCGGCGTTCCCCAGCAGCCGTCGTACACGGACGGCGGCTACGACGACGCGTACGACAGCGGCTACAACACCGGCCAGGTCTACGGCAGCCCCGGCGGCCACGGCCCCGGCGACACGCCGGGACCCGGTCCCAGACCCGCGCCCCGCTGGGGACGGCGGATCAAGTGGACGGTGATCACGCTGGCGACCGTGTTGGTCGTCACGTCGGTCGCGACCTACTTCTGGGCCGATTCCAAGCTGCGGCACGAGGTCGACCTCTCCAAGGTGATCGACCGGCCGCAGTCGGGGTCCGGCACCAACTACCTGATCGTCGGTTCGGACAGCCGCGAGGGCATGACCAAGGCGGACGAGAAGAAGCTGCACACCGGCGCCGCCGAGGGCAAGCGCACGGACTCGATGATGATCCTGCACGTAGGCGACAACGGCGACACGCTGATCTCGCTGCCGCGTGACTCGGACGTGGAGATCCCGTCGTACCAGGGCTCGACGTCGGGGAAGGTCTACCCGGCCACGGGCCGGCGCGAGAAGCTGAACGCCGCCTACGCCGAGGACGGGCCGACGCTGCTGGTCCGCACGATCGAGTACAACACCGGGCTGCACATCGACCACTACGTGGAGATCGGCTTCCAGGGCTTCGCGAACATCGTCGACGCGGTCGGCGGGGTCCAGATCGACATCGACAAGGGCTTCAAGGACAAGTGGTCCGGCGCCGACTTCCAGGCCGGCAAGCAGACCCTGAACGGCCAGCAGGCGCTCGCCTTCGTCCGTACCCGGCACGCCTTCGCCGCCTCCGACCTCCAGCGGACCAAGAACCAGCAGAAGTTCCTGGCCGCCCTGGCCCACGAGGTGGCGACCCCCTCGACCGTCCTCAACCCGTTCAAGCTCTACCCGACCATGGGCGCGGGCCTGGACTCGCTGATCGTGGACAAGGACATGTCCCTGTGGGACCTGGCCTCGATGTTCTGGGCGATGAAGGGTGTCAACGGCGGCGACGGCACCTCCATGAACATGCCCATCTCCGGCTCCACCGGCGGCAACCTCGTCTGGGACAAGACGAAGGTCAAGACCCTGGTGAACGAGCTGAACAACGACCAGAAGATCACGGTCTCCGGCAACTGACCACGCTCAAGGGCACCCGGCGGGGCGCCCTTGAGCGATGCGGGGCGCTCGGGTCACATGCGGGCGCCCGCCATCGAGCGGCACATGTCGGCGCAGCGGCGACACGCCTCCGCGCAGCGCTTGAGCTGCTGGTCGTCGGGCATGGACATACACGCCTCGGCGCACATGTCGCACGCCTTGGCGCACATCGCGCACATGTCGCCCGACATGGGCGAGCGGCGCATCATCATGTCGGCGCACATCCGGGTCGTCTCCGAGCAGTCCATGAGCGCGCGCACGATCTGCATCTGCGCCTGCCCGCCCTGCTGCATGCAGGAGCTCATGGTCTCCTCGCAGATGCTGTGGCAGTTCATGCAGGCCTCGATGCAGTCCTGCATCTGCTTGGTCATGGCGGGCATCGTGGTTCCGGGCTGGGCCATGGCTCCTCCTCGGAGCGCGGGGACCCGGGAGCGGGTCCCGTGTGGTTCCGTCCTACGTCCCCGGGACCGCCCCCGCATGTGACCGACCGGTCGTAAGGGACGCCCGAACGCACGGAAGGCGCCCCGCGCGGGACGCCTTCCGGTACCGCCCGAGGGGCTACGGCAGGTTGCGCGCCATGACGATGCGCTGGACCTGGTTGGTGCCCTCGTAGATCTGCGTGATCTTGGCGTCGCGCATCATGCGCTCGACCGGGTAGTCGCGGGTGTAGCCGTAGCCGCCGAGCAGTTGGACGGCGTCGGTGGTGACCTCCATGGCGACGTCCGAGGCGAAGCACTTGGCGGCGGCGCCCAGGTAGGTGAGGTCGGAGTCGCCGCGCTCGGAGGCGGCGGCGGCCTGGTAGGTGAGGGCGCGGGCCGCGGAGATCTTCATCGACATGTCCGCGAGCATGAACTGGATGCCCTGGAAGTCGGCGATCGCCTTGCCGAACTGCTTGCGCTCCTGGACGTAGCCCTTGGCATAGTCGAGGGCGCCCTGCGCGACACCGAGCGCCTGGGCGGCGATGGTGATGCGGGTGTGGTCCAGGGTCTTCATCGCCGTGGCGAAGCCGGTGCCCTCCTCGCCGATCATGCGGTCGGCGGGGATGCGGACGTTGTCGAAGTAGACCTCGCGGGTCGGGGAGCCCTTGATGCCGAGCTTCTTCTCGGGCGCGCCGAAGGAGACGCCCTCGTCCGACTTCTCGACCACGAAGGCGGAGATGCCCTTGGAGCGCTTCGTCGGGTCGGTGACGGCCATGACCGTGTAGAACTCGGAGACGCCCGCGTTGGTGATCCAGCGCTTGACGCCGTTGAGGATCCAGTGGTCGCCGTCGCGGACCGCCTTGGTCTTCATGCCGGCCGCGTCCGAGCCCGCCTCCGGCTCGGAGAGGCAGTACGAGAACATCGCGTCGCCCTTGGCCAGCGGGCCCAGGTACTTCTTCTTCAGCTCCTCGGAGCCGGAGAGGATCACCGGGAGCGAGCCCAGCTTGTTCACCGCGGGGATCAGGGAGGAGGACACGCAGGCGCGGGCCACCTCCTCGATCACGATGACCGTGGCGAGCGCGTCGGCGCCGGAGCCGCCGTACTCCTCGGGGACGTGCACGGCGTGCAGGTCGTTGGCGACCAGGGCGTCGAGGGCCTCCTGCGGGAAGCGGGCCTCCTCGTCCACCGCGGCGGCGTACGGCGCGATCTTCGCCTCGACCAGGGAGCGGACGGCGTCGCGGAGCATGTCGTGCTCCTCGGACGGGCGGTACAGGTCGAAGTCAGCCGATCCGGCCAAGGTCTCTCACGCTCCAAAGACGCAGTGATTGTGACGCATCACGGACATTACAAACGCTAATTACCGTTAAGTAACTCAAATTTTAGGGCCCCTGCCCCAGGTCGCCTACGTGAGGTTGGCGACAGCGGGAAAGTTGCCCCCCGACCGGCCCGGCTATGCTCGGGCACCGCACGAGAGAATCCCCGAGCTGGAGCGCGTCCATGAGCCTGAAGATCACCGTGATCGGCACCGGGTATCTCGGCGCCACCCACGCAGCGGCCATGGCCGAGCTGGGATTCGAGGTGCTGGGCCTGGACGTCGTACCCGAGAAGATCGCCATGCTGGAGCGTGGCGAGACCCCGATGTACGAGCCGGGGCTGGAGGAACTGCTGCGCCGGCACGTGGCCGGGCTCGCGGGGTCCACCGGGCGGCTCCGGTTCACCACCGACTGGGCCGAGGCCGGCGCCTTCGGCGACGTGCACTTCGTCTGCGTGAACACCCCGCAGAAGCACGGCGAGTACGCCTGCGACATGTCGTACGTCGACTCCGCCGTCGCCTCCCTCGCCCCGCACCTGCGCGGCCCGGCCCTGGTGGTCGGCAAGTCCACGGTGCCGGTGGGCTCGGCCGAGCGGCTGGCCGCCTATCTCGCCGAGCACGCCCCGGCGGGCGGCGACGCCGAGCTGGCCTGGAACCCGGAGTTCCTGCGCGAGGGCTTCGCCGTCCAGGACACCCTGCACCCGGACCGGATCGTGGTCGGGGTGCGCAGCGAGCGGGCGGAGAAGCTGCTGCGCGAGGTGTACGCGACGCCGGTCGAGGAGGGTGCCCCCTTCGTCGTCACCGACTTCCCGACCGCCGAACTGGTGAAGACCGCCGCGAACTCCTTCCTCGCCACCAAGATCTCCTTCATCAACGCGATGGCGGAGGTCTGCGAGGCCGGCGGCGGCGACGTGGCCAAGCTGGCGGAGGCGATCGGGCACGACGACCGGATCGGGCGCAAGTTCCTGCGCGCCGGGATCGGCTTCGGCGGCGGCTGTCTGCCCAAGGACATCCGGGCGTTCATGGCCCGCGCCGGCGAGCTGGGCGCGGACCAGGCGCTGACCTTCCTGCGGGAGATCGACTCCATCAACATGCGCCGGCGCGGCCAGATGGTGGAGATGGCCCGCGAGGCGCTGGGGGGCGGCTCCTTCCTCGGCAAGCGGGTCGCGGTGCTCGGCGCCACCTTCAAGCCCGACTCGGACGACGTCCGCGACTCGCCCGCGCTGAACGTGGCGGGCCAGATACACCTCCAGGGCGGCCAGGTGACCGTGTACGACCCGAAGGGCATGACCAACGCCCGCAAGGTCTTCCCGACCCTGGGCTACGCCGAGTCGGCCCTCGACGTCGTGCGCGGCGCGGATGTCGTGCTGCACCTGACCGAGTGGCGCGAGTTCCGCGAGCTGGACCCGGCGGAGCTGGGCGCGGCGGCGGCGGCCCGGGTGCTCCTGGACGGGCGCAACAGCCTCGACCCGGAGCTGTGGCGGCGCGCGGGGTGGACGTACCGGGCGATGGGGCGTCCGACCGCCTGAGGCACCGCGGAGAGACACGGCGAAACGGCGCTGGTTCGGCCGAGGCTCAGTCGGCCGAACCGGCGCCGTTTCGCATTTTGCCCCAGCGCCCTGTGCCCCAGGGCCCCGGCTTCCCGCGCTTTACGCCCCCTTGGCCCGGTACCGCCGCATCTTCTCGCGCGCCCCGCAGACCCGCATCGAGCACCAGCGGCCGCGTCCGGCGGGGCTGCGGTCGTAGTACGCCCAGTGGCAGGTCTCGGCCTCGCACGCCTTCAGCCGCATCCAGGTGCCGGCCAGCAGCGCCTCGGCGATCGCGGCGGCGATCCGGGACGGCAGCGAGGCGTCCGCGGCGGGGGCGAGGGCCGCCGATCCGTCCCGTCCGTCCACGGTGACGCGCAGCGGGGCGCCGGCCAGCAGCTCGCCCAGCGGGGCGACCGCCCGGTGCGGCGGGTGCCCGGCGTGGGCGAGCAGCACGGCCCGCAGCGACTCCCGCAGCTCCCGCGCCGCCACGAGCCCGTCCTCGGTGATCCCGAAGCGCTCGCGCCCCTCCGCCGTGTCGAGCGAGTCGGCGCCGTCCGCCAGGTCCACCGTGTTGACCAGGGACTCGACGAGGGCGAGGCCCCCGGGAGCGGCCGACCTTGCATTCATGGTTGCGACGTTACCCCTTGTCCGCGAGTATGAGGTCACCGTTACCGGTTACCCGCCTATAGGGGTAACAGAAGGAGGTCGTCATGGCTCTCGCCAAGCTCGGCGTGGTGGTGCTGGACTGTCCCGATCCCGGCGCGCTGGCCGGCTTCTACGCCGAGGTGCTCGGCGGCACGGTGGAGGGCGACGGGAAGGGCGACTGGGTGGATCTGACGGTGCCCGGCGGACAGGCGATGGCCTTCCAGCGGGCCGAGGGGCACACCGCTCCGCAGTGGCCGCGCGCCGACAGCAACGGGCAGCAGTTCCACCTGGACCTGACCGTCGCGGACCTGGACGCGGCGCAGGAGGGGGTGCTGAAGCTGGGGGCGAGGCTCCTGGACGCCGGGGAACCCTCCCGCACCTGGCGGGTGTACGCCGACCCGGCGGGGCACCCGTTCTGTCTCTGCGCCGGCTGAACCGTTTCCGAGGAGGAGAAAATGGCGTCCGTCGCCCGTTTCCGCAGTGTCGTGCTCGACTGCCCCGACCCGCACTCCCTGGCCGCCTTCTACGCGGCGGTGGCCGGAGGCACGCCGGTGGCCGAGGACGACACCTGGGTCGTCCTCCAGATCCCCGGCGGTCCCCGGCTGGCCTTCCAGCGGGCCGAGGACCACACCCCGCCGGAGTGGCCCCGCGCGGACCACAACGGCCAGCAGCTCCACCTGGACTTCGACGCGGGCAGCACCTGGGCGGAGATCGACGCCGCCCACGAGAAGGTCCTCGCGCTCGGCGCCCGCCCGCTGGACCTGGAGGACCGGGAGAAGAAGGACTTCCAGGTGTACGCCGACCCGGCCGGGCATCCGTTCTGCCTGTGCCGGATCGAGCACGCGTAAGACACGCGCGTAAGACGCGCAGGCACGACGCGCGGGCAGGACAAAGGCGGGGCGGCCGGATCGGCCGCCCCGCCTGTTCGCTCCGCGTCAGCCGTCGAGCGACTCGATCGTCGCGTTGGACGGGGCACGCTTCGCCTGGAGGTCGCGGGCCACGTCCTCCGCCGCGCCCAGCACCCGTACCGCGTTCTGCCAGGTGAGCTTGGCCAGGTCCGCCTTGGACCAGCCGCGGTCCAGCAGTTCCGCCAGGAGGTTCGGGTAGCCGGAGACGTCGTCGAGACCGTCCGGGGTGAAGGCGGTGCCGTCGTAGTCGCCGCCGATGCCGAGGTGGTCGATGCCGGCGACCTCGCGCATGTGGTCCAGGTGGTCGGCGATCACCGGCACCGTGGCGATGGGGCGCGGGTGGCGCTCCTCGAAGGCGCGGTGGACCTTCATCGCCTCGGCGGTGGTGTCCAGGTGGTGCAGGCCGTGGGCGCGCATGTTCTCGTCGGCCTCGGCCGTCCAGTCCACGGCCGCCTGGAGCACGAACTTCGGCACGAACGTCACCATCGCCACGCCGCCGTTGGCGGGCAGCCGCTCCAGGACGTCGTCCGGGATGTTGCGGGGGTGGTCGCAGACCGCGCGTGCGGAGGAGTGCGAGAAGACCACCGGCGCGGAACTCGCGTCCAGCGCGTCGCGCATGGTCGACGGCGCCACGTGCGAGAGGTCGACCAGCATGCCGAGCCGGTTCATCTCGCGGACCACCTCGCGGCCGAACGCGGTCAGGCCGTTCGCCTTCGGCGCGTCGGTCGCCGAGTCCGCCCAGTCCACGTTGGAGTTGTGGGTGAGCGTCATGTAGCGCACGCCGAGCGCGTACAGGCCGCGCAGGGTGCCCAGCGAGTTGGCGATGGAGTGGCCGCCCTCGGCCCCCATCAGGGAGGCGATACGGCCCTCACCGCGCGCCGCCTCCATGTCGGCGGCGGTCAGCGCGGGCGCCAGGTCCGCCTGGTAGCGGTCCAGCAACTGCCGTACGCAGTCGATCTGTTCCAGCGTCGCGGCGACCGGGTCCGGCTGCTCGGCGGGGACGTACACCGACCAGTACTGGGCGCCGACGCCCCCCGCGCGCAGCCGGGGCAGGTCGGTGTGCAGGTGCTCGTGCTGGTGGCCCGCGATGTCCAGGCGGTCCAGGTCGTAGCCCGCCTTCTCGCGCAGCGCCCAGGGCAGGTCGTTGTGCCCGTCGACCACCGGGAACTCGCGCAGCAGGGCGCGGGCCTCGTCCAGAGTCGTCACGGCGCTCACTTCCCGAAGCCGAAGCCGCCGGCGCCCTCGACCTTGGCCCGCAGCCGCTTGCCCTTCTCGGTGGCCTGGTCGTTCAGGTCGTGCTGGAAGTCGCGCATGCGGTGCAGCAGGTCCTCGTCGTGCGTGGCGAGGATGCGGGCCGCGAGCAGCCCGGCGTTGCGGGCACCGGCGACGGAGACCGTGGCGACCGGGACACCGGCCGGCATCTGCACGATCGACAGCAGGGAGTCCATGCCGTCGAGGTACTTCAGGGGCACCGGGACGCCGATGACCGGCAGCGGGGTGACGGAGGCGAGCATGCCCGGCAGGTGGGCGGCGCCCCCGGCCCCGGCGATGATCACCTTGAGCCCGCGGTCGGCCGCGTGCTCGCCGTACGTGATCATCTCGCGGGGCATCCGGTGCGCGGAGACGACGTCGACCTCGTAGGCGACCTCGAACTCGTCCAGCGCCTTGGCGGCGGCCTCCATGACGGGCCAGTCGGAGTCCGACCCCATGACGATGCCGACCAGGGGAAAGGAGCGCGCGTCAGCGCTCGACGAGGGGCGGTGGTCGGGTGACGGGAGGGCAGGGCTCATTCGGTGATGGTCCCTCTCAGGTAGCCGGCTGCGTGACGGGCGCGCTCCAGCACGTCGTCCAGGTCGTCGCCGTAGGTGTTGACGTGTCCGACCTTGCGGCCGGGCTTCACGTCCTTGCCGTACATGTGGATCTTGAGCTTGGGGTCGCGGGCCATGCAGTGCAGGTACGCGGAGTACATGTCCGGGTAGTCGCCGCCCAGGACGTTGACCATCACGGTCCACCTGCTGCGCGGGCGCGGGTCGCCGAGGGGCAGGTCGAGGACCGCGCGGACGTGGTTGGCGAACTGCGAGGTGACCGCGCCGTCCTGGGTCCAGTGGCCGGAGTTGTGCGGGCGCATCGCCAGCTCGTTGACGAGCACGCGGCCGTCGCGGGTCTGGAACAGCTCGACGGCGAGGTGGCCGACGACGCCCAGCTCCTTGGCGATGGTGAGGGCCAGCCGCTCGGCGCCCAGCGCCAGCTCCTCGGGCAGGTCGGGGGCGGGGGCGATGACGGTGTCGCACACGCCGTTGACCTGCCGGGACTCCACCACCGGGTAGGCGACGGCCTGGCCGTGCGGGGAGCGTACGACGTTGGCGGCCAGCTCGCGGACGTAGTCGACCTTCTCCTCGGCGAGGACCGGCACGCCCGCCCGGAACGGCGCGGCGGCCTCCTCGGCGGACTCGACGACCCACACGCCCTTGCCGTCGTAGCCGCCGCGGACGGTCTTCAGGACGACGGGGAAGCCGTCTCCCTCCGCCGCGAACCGGACGACGTCCTGCGGGTCGGCGACGATCCGGTGCCGGGGGCACGGGATGCCGATCGCGTCGAGCCGTGCCCGCATCACGCCCTTGTCCTGGGCGTGCACGAGCGCGTCGGGCCCCGGGCGCACGGGGATGCCGTCCGCCTCCAGGGCCCTGAGGTGCTCGGTGGGCACGTGCTCGTGATCGAAGGTGATCACGTCACAGCCACGCGCGAAGTCACGCAGCGTGTCCAGGTCGCGGTAGTCGCCGATGACGACTTCGCTCACGACCTGCGCCGCGGAATCCTGAGGGGTGTCACTGAGGAGCTTGAACCTGATGCCCAGCGGAATGCCCGCCTCGTGCGTCATACGCGCGAGCTGACCACCGCCGACCATGCCGACTACCGGAAACGTCACACCTACAGCGTATCGGCCATCGCGGACCGGCCGGATCGCATCCCTCCGCCCCGGCCCCTCGCGCGTGTGTTCCCCCGCGCGCGGCCGGTTCTTACCCACCGTTTTCCGCCCTCTTCCCGACCTGTTTCCCCGCGCTGGCCTGGTCCTGGGGCGTCGGGCGGTTTGCGCCGATAGCATGGCGGAGTTGACGAAAACCTACCGACGGGAGCTGCAACGCCATGGAACAGCGTTCCTCGGGGCTGCAACGGCTCGTGGGCGAGGCGGCCAAGTTCGGCGCCGTCGGCGGCGCCGGGGTCCTGGTCAATCTCGGCGTCTTCAATCTGATCCGGCACGTCTCCAGCGTGCCGATGGTGCGCGCGGGCATCATCGCGACCGTGGTCGCCATCGTCTTCAACTACGTCGGCTTCCGTTACTGGACGTACCGGGACCGCGACCGCAGCGGCCGCACCAGGGAGATCACGCTGTTCCTGTACTTCAGCGCGATCGGCCTGGTGATCGAGAACGGCGTGCTCTTCCTGGCCACCTACGGCCTCGGCTGGGACAGCCCGCTGGAGAGCAACGTCTTCAAGTTCCTCGGCATCGGCGTCGCCACCCTGTTCCGCTTCTGGTCGTATCGGACCTGGGTGTTCCGCGCGCTGCCCGCGCAGGAGGCGGAGTCGATCCTGGCGGCGCAGTCGCGCCGCTCCCCCAGCGAGCCCGAGCCGAAGACGCAGCGGGTTCTGTAGGGCGGCTCAGCGGACCGTCGGCAGTTCCCCGTCGGGCTTGCGGGCCGGGGGCGTGCGGGAGAGGAACAGGCCGAAGACCGGGGGCTGGGCCTGGAGCAGTTCCAGGCGGCCCCCGTCGGCCTCGGCGAGGTCCCGGGCGACGGCGAGGCCGATGCCCGTGGAGTTGCGGCCGCTGATGGTCCGCTCGAAGATCCGCGCCCCGAGGTCGGCCGGCACCCCGGGCCCCTCGTCCGTGACCTCGACCACGGCCTGGTTGCCGGTGACGCGGGTGCGCAGCGCGACGGTGCCGCCGCCGTGCATCAGCGAGTTCTCGATCAGCGCGGCCAGCACCTGGGCGACCGCGCCGGGCGTGCCCACCGCCTGGAGGTGCCGCTTGCCGGAGCTGACGACGGCCCGGCCCACGCCGCGGTAGGCGGGCCGCCACTCGGCGAGCTGCTGCTGGATGACCTCGTCCAGGTCGAAGGTGACGGCGGAGCCGGTGCGCGGGTCGCGGGAGTTCGTCAGCAGCCGCTCGACCACGTCGGTGAGCCGCTCGACCTGCGTCAGCGCGACGTTCGCCTCCTCCTTCACGATGTCCGGGTCGTCGGTGAGGGTGATCTCCTCCAGGCGCATCGACAACGCGGTGAGCGGGGTGCGCAGCTGGTGGGAGGCGTCGGCGGCCAGCCGCCGCTCGGCGGTCAGCATGCGCGCGATCTTCTCGGCGGAGGAGTCCAGCACGTCGGCGACCCGGTCCAGCTCGGGCACGCCGTACCGCTTGTGCCGCGGGCGCGGGTCGCCGGAGCCCAGCCGCTCCGCGGTCGAGGCGAGGTCGGTCAGCGGGGAGGCGAGCCGGTTGGCCTGGCGCACCGCGAGCAGCACGGCCGCGACCACCGCGAGCAGCGCCACCAGGCCGATGATCAGCAGGGTGCGGCCGACCTCCCGGGTCACCGCGGAGCGCGGCTCCTGGACGGTGACGGTCTCGCCCTCCTCGCCGTGCTGGGTGGCGCGGATGACGTCGCCCACGGGCCGGGTGCCGATCTCGATCGGCGGCCTGCCGGGCATCTCGATCACCGCGTACTGCTCTTTGCTGACCGGATTGCGCAGCGCGCCGGCGTTGACGTTCTCCGCGGCCAGGATGCGGCTGTCCACGATGCTGGCCAGCCGCGCCGCCTCGGACTCCACCCGCTCCTGGGCGCTGTTGGTGATCGTCCGCGTCTCGACGATCACCAGGGAGACGCCGAAGACGGCGATCACCACGAGGACGACGGCGAGGGTGGACTGGATGAGACGTCGGCGCATGTTCCGTTACCTGAGGTGACCGCTGGTCCCCGGCGCGGGGCTCAGCTCTTCTCGAAGCGGAAGCCCACGCCCCGGACGGTGGCGATGTAGCGGGGGTTGGCCGCGTCGTCGCCGAGCTTCTTGCGCAGCCAGGAGATGTGCATGTCGAGGGTCTTGGTGGACGACCACCACGTGGTGTCCCAGACCTCGCGCATCAGCTGGTCGCGCGTGACCACGCGGCCGGCGTCCCGCACCAGCACCCGCAGCAGGTCGAACTCCTTGGCGGTGAGCTGGAGTTCCTCGTCACCCATCCACGCGCGGTGCGACTCGACGTCGATGCGCACGCCGTGCGTGGCCGGCGGCTGCTGCGGCTCGGCGGCACCGCGGCGCAGCAGCGCCCGTACCCGGGCGAGCAGTTCGGCGAGCCGGAAGGGCTTGGTGACGTAGTCGTCGGCGCCCGCGTCCAGGCCGACGACGGTGTCCACCTCGTCGGCCCGCGCGGTCAGGATGAGGATCGGCACGGTGTGACCGTCGGCACGCAGCCGGCGGGCGACCTCCAGGCCGTCCATGCCGGGCAGGCCCAGGTCCAGTACGACCAGATCGACGCCGCCCTGCATTCCGGCGTCGAGCGCGGTGGGTCCGTCCTCGCGCACCTCGACCTCGTAACCTTCCCGGCGCAGGGCGCGGGCCAGCGGCTCCGAGATGGACGCGTCGTCCTCGGCGAGCAGTACACGGGTCATGAGGTGATGGTAGACCGCCCGCATGCGGTGCTGGGGTGTGATCGCCTGCAGGGATTCTTACCTGGATCGCCTATGGGTGCGGACCATCACCTGTGGGGTGCGATCGTAGAAGGGGCCTTCGAAATCCGTTGTGTGGTTCCCCCGACACCTGTGATCCCTGTCTCAAGTCCTTCCATACCGGGCACTGTCCTGACGTACAGTGATGTGAACGCCTGTGTACACCTCGGAGACCTTTGGCGGGATTGACGCTGAAGGTCCTTATTGTGTGCGGGCCGGTCGTGCTGACCGGTCTTCAAGGAATGACCTCTGGCCGGGCTCCGGACGCACCGTCGCGTCGCGGAGTGTGGATCCCGGTGGTCGCCGTCCACCGCTTCGCGATCCGGAGCGGACTCCCCCGGGCGTGGGGGCGGACAGCCGACCCCGCCGGTGCCGGCCACTACCCCCCACCGGGCGCGCAACGCTCCAGCGCGCGTCCCGACCAGCAAGGAACGACCATGGCGTCCAGCCTGACGAAGGACTCGGTCCACCCGGGCACCCCCGGCACCGGGAAGACCTTCTTCGGCCACCCCCGCGGCCTGGCCACTCTGTTCATGACCGAGATGTGGGAGCGGTTCTCCTACTACGGCATGCGGGCCCTGCTCCCCCTGTACCTGGTGGCCCCGGGTGGCCTGCACCTGAGCGCGGGTACGGCGACGGCGATCTACTCCGTGTACCTGTCGCTCGTGTACCTGCTCGCGCTGCCCGGCGGCTGGGTCGCCGACCGGCTCCTCGGCCCCCGCAAGACGGTCGCGGTCGCGGGTCTGATCATCATGCTGGGCCATCTGTGCCTGGCCCTGCCGGCGAGCGTGAGCTTCTTCGTCGGCCTGGGTCTGGTCGCCATCGGTTCCGGTCTGCTCAAGGCGAACATCTCCACGATGGTCGGCCACCTGTACGACGGCCCGAAGGACGCACGCCGCGACGGTGGCTTCACGCTCTTCTACATCGGCATCAACCTGGGCGCGTTCGTCGCTCCGCTGGTCATCGGCACCATCGGCGAGAACGTCAACTGGCACTTCGGCTTCGCGCTGGCCGCGCTCGGCATGGCGCTGGGTCTGGTCCAGTACCTGCTGGGCGGTCGCCACCTCAGCGAGGAGAGCAAGGTCGTCCCGACGCCGATGACGGCTCAGGAGAAGGCCACCACCCTGCGCAAGGGTCTGATCTGGCTGGTCATCGCCGTGGTCTTCTACGGCATCGTCGGTTTCACCGGCCACTTCACCCTCAACTGGGCGCTGGTTCCGCTGACCCTCATCGGTCTCATCGTGCCGATCCTGGTCATCGGCCGAATCCTGCGCGACAAGGACCTCGACGGCGAGGAGCGGTCGAAGGTGCGGGCGTACGTCTGGTTCTTCGTGGCCGCCGCGGTCTTCTGGATGATCTACGACCAGGGTGGTTCGACCCTGTCGCTGTTCGCGGATGCCTCCGCCAAGAACACGATCTTCGGCTGGAACTTCCCGGTCTCCTGGTACCAGTCGGTCAACCCGGTCATGATCATGGCGCTGGCCCCGGTCTTCGCCTGGCTGTGGCTCGCGCTGAACCGGCGCGGCAAGGAGCCGAGCACGATCGTGAAGTTCTCTTCCGGTCTGGTGCTGGTCGGCGCTTCCTTCTTCGTGTTCCTCGCCCCGCTGTCCATCGCGCAGGACGGTCACAAGGCCGCGGCGATGTGGCTGGTCGGCATCTACTTCCTGCAGACCGTCGGTGAGCTGACGCTGTCTCCGGTGGGTCTGTCCGTGACGACGAAGATGGCGCCGAAGAAGTACGCCTCGCAGATGATGGGCGTCTGGTTCCTCGCGGTCACCGCGGGCGACTCCGTCACCGCGCTGCTGTCCAACCCGGCGATCGGCGGGGTGAACCTCGACAAGATGGGCTTCGTGGCCCTGGAGGCCATCCTCGCGGTGGTCGCGGGTGTCGCGGTGTGGATGTACCGCGGCAAGGTGAACAAGCTGATGGGCGACGTGCGCTAGTCGCTCGCGTTCGGCGGAGAGGGCCGTCGCACCCCGGGTGGGTGTGGCGGTCCTCTTTCTTTCCCGTGACGCTGACCGTCTGTCAGGCTCGCGCCGGAAGACGCACCGTCAGGCCGGAGCGCCCAGTTCCGCCCACACCGTCTTGCCGGGGCGGCCCTGGGCGCGCACGACGCCCCAGTCCAGGCACAGGCGCTGGACGATGAACATGCCGTGACCACCGGGGCGGCCGGCGCGATGGGGGGTACGGGGAGCCGGCTGGCCGGTGCCGCCGTCGGTGACCTCCAGGCGGATCACCTTGTTGTCGCAGGCGAGGGCGAGTTCGTCGGGGCCCTCGGCGTGCAGGCAGGCGTTGGTGACCAGCTCGGAGACGACGAGCAGCACGTCCTCGGCGGCGGCCCGCTGGTCCGCGGACGCGGCGGGCAGCCAGCCCCAGTCGTACAGCGCCTGCCGGGTGAAGTCGCGGGCGAGCGGTACGACACCGCTGGCTCCCTGGAGCTCCAGCCTGCGGAGCTGCCGGCCCCGCCCCGGACCGGCGCCACCGCCGTCGGATCCGGAGGGCGGCGCGGACGGGGCGCCCGCGCCCGTGACGGACGCCGTGGCGGCACCGGCGGGCGCGCCCTCCCCGGCGGCCCCGGGCATCCCCGAAGCGCCGCTGGGCTCGTGGCCGCGGTCGCCCGGCGGGTAGGGCCGGGTGGTGCTCATCAGCGCTTCACCTCACCGAATCACCAGTTCACGATGGAAAAGTCCGGTACTCCCGGCACCGGCCGGTCCGTCCGCGTCGGCGCCGTCGCCGCCGTACGTCCCGTCATCCGCACATCACAGTCCCGTCCGCCCGTCCCGCGACGACCGGCATCCCTGCCCGCCGTCGGCCCGTCCGGGCAGGTTCCTGCCCGTTCGCGCCCGCCGCACACCCCCGGATACGTCACACCGGGAGCGCGGCGACGCCGCCATGGTGGTGGATGGCCGTCAGCATGTCTCCTGCCCGACCCGGGCGCCGGAACACTTCCGTCTTCCGTGGGACGGACGGGGCTTCCGGAATCCATGGGATCCGCGGGTCCCCGGCGTCCACGAGAGGAAGGGCGAGGGAGTGGTGCCGCGCCCGGCCACGCGCCGGTCGCGGGCTCAGCCGGTGCCGTCACCTTCCCCGGCCAGGGCGTCCGCCACGGAGTCGTGGACGGTGAAGACCGCCTCGGCCCCAGTGATCTCGAACACGCGAGCGACTACCGGCTGCATGCCCGCGAGATGGACGCCGCCGCCGGCGGCCTCCGCCTTCAAACGGGCTCCGAGCAGGACGTTCAGCCCCGTGGAGTCGCAGAACTCCAGGCGCGAGCAGTCCACCACGAGTCGCGAGAAACCCTTGCCCAGGAGGTCGTCGAGGGGTTCGCGCAACAGATCGGCGGTGTGGTGATCAAGCTCACCCGCCGGTGTGACAACCGCGCTGGAGCCCTCTTCACGCACCTCCACCAGAAGCCGGCCCGACTGTGCGCTGCCGACCATCCCGTGGTCCATGCCGTCTCTCTCCCGAGGTCGTGGCTGCTGATGCCCTCGAACATTACGCCCTCCACGCCTACTCCGGCACCCGAACAACCTCACATAATCGGACATACCCGAACAGGACGCACTTGCGATCGCTCCGGCAAAGCCGATAGGGCTAGTAAGGACACGTACTTCTACACGCCGGCTTTGGAGGCGCCGCACTCCGTAGTGCACCTGACGGCTTCGGCAGCCATATGCCGAGAACGATGGAGGACACCCATGTCACCCCGGCTCGACGCCTCGTCTACCCCCACCGCGACGTCGACACCCCCACCGGAACAACTGGATCATCCCATCGATCTCCACGACCCCTTCGAGGGACTCCCGGAGATCCCCCCGTACGACGAGATCGGCCCCGTCGACGCGCGTGCCCTGTCCAAGACCCTCTTCGAGCGCCTCCAGGCGCTGGAGGAAGGGACGCACGAGTACGCGTACGTCCGCAACACCCTCGTCGAGCTGAACCTCGCGCTCGTCAAGTTCGCCGCCTCCCGCTTCCGCTCCCGCAGCGAGCCGATGGAGGACATCATCCAGGTCGGCACCATCGGCCTGATCAAGGCGATCGACCGCTTCGAACTGGCCCGCGGCGTCGAGTTCCCCACTTTCGCGATGCCGACCATCATCGGCGAGATCAAGCGGTTCTTCCGCGACACCTCGTGGTCCGTGCGGGTACCGCGCCGGCTCCAGGAGCTGCGCCTGGACCTGGCGAAGGCCGGGGACGAGCTGGCCCAGAAGCTGGACCGCTCGCCGACGGTCGGCGAGCTGGCCGAGCGCCTCGGCATCTCGAACGACGAGGTCGTCGAGGGCATGGCCGCCTCGAACGCCTACACCGCCTCCTCGCTGGACGCCCAGCCCGAGGAGGACGAGACCGAGGGCGCGCTCGCGAACCGCATCGGGTACGAGGACCACGGGATCGAGGGCATCGAGTACATCGAGTCGCTCAAGCCCCTGATCGCCGGGCTGCCTCAGCGCGACCGGAAGATCCTCTCCCTGCGGTTCGTGGCCAACATGACCCAGTCGGAGATCGGCGAGGAACTCGGCATCTCCCAGATGCACGTGTCCCGTCTGCTGTCCCGCACGCTGGTACGGCTGCGCAAGGGGCTGACGGTGGAGGAGTGACGTCTGGGACGACGCTCCCTGGCCGTCCCCGCACCCCCGCACCCGCCGAAGCGGCCCGGATCCCCCGTCCGGGCCGCTTCGGCGTGTCCGCGGCGGGCCGTCGCCTCAGACCACGCGTACGCCGCTCCGCCACACCCCGCTGACCAGGGGCACGCCCGGACGGTAGGCGAGGTGGACGTGGCTGGGGGCGTCGAGGAGGGTCAGGTCGGCGCGGGCGCCGGGAGCGAGGCGGCCGATGTCGGTGCGGCGCAGGGCCGCGGCGCCGCCCGCCGTGGCGGACCAGACGGCCTCGTCCGGGGTCATGCCCATGTCCCGGACGGCCAGGGCGACGCAGAACGGCACGGAGGAGGTGAAGGACGAGCCCGGGTTGCAGTCCGTGGACAGGGCGACGGTGACCCCCGCGTCCAGCAGCCGGCGGGCGTCGGGCCACTGCGCGCGGGTGGAGAACTCGGCGCCGGGCAGCAGCGTGGCGACCGTGTCGCCGCTCGCCAGGGCGTCGACGTCCGCGTCCGTGAGGTGGGTGCAGTGGTCGGCGCTGGCCGCGTCCAGCTCCACGGCCAGCCGCACGCCGGGGCCGTAGGAGAGCTGGTTGGCGTGGATGCGCGGGTGCAGGCCCTTCGCCTTGCCCGCGGTCAGGATGGCGCGGGCCTGGTCGCCGTCGAAGGCGCCCTCCTCGCAGAAGACGTCGATCCAGCGGGCGTGCGGCGCGCAGGCGTCCAGCATCTCGCCGGTGACCAGGGCGACGTAGGCCGCCGGGTCGTCGGCGTAGTCGGGGGAGACGACGTGCGCGCCGAGGTACGTCACCTCGTCGGTGTGCCGGGCCGCGATGCGCAGGGCACGGGCCTCGTCCTCGACGGTCAGGCCGTAGCCCGACTTGGTCTCGAAGGTGGTGGTGCCCTGGCGCAGCGCTTCGGCCAGGTAGCGGGTGAGGCCGGCCTCCAGGTCCGCGTCGCTCGCGGCGCGGGTGGCGGCGACGGTGGTGCGGATGCCGCCCGCCGAGTAGGAGCGGCCGGACATCCGGGCGTTGAACTCCTGGGTGCGGTCCCCGGCGAAGACCAGGTGGGAGTGGGAGTCCACGAAGCCGGGCAGCACCGCCCGGCCGCCCGCGTCGACCCGGTTGTCAGTGGCGGGTGCTTTGCTTGCCTCACCGGTCCACGCGACGCGGTCGCCTTCGATGACGACGGCCGCGTCCTGGATCAGACCGAGGGGGGAACCGCCCCGGCCGAGGGAGGTGTCGTTGGTGACCAGCGTGGCGATGTTGGTGATGACGGTGCTGCTGCTCATGGTGTCCTCGTGGGGGGCGATGGGGGCAGGCGCGGGAACCCGCGCGGTCAGCGCAGGGCTTCGACGGCGGCGGCCAGCGCCCGCGGCACGTCCGGTACGAGCGTGTGCGCGCCGTCGCGTACGACCTGCCGGCCACCCACGACCGTATGCCGCACATCGGCCGCGCCCGCCGCGAATACGGCCGTCTCGGCGCCCAGCCGGGGCGCGGGACCCGCTGTCCTGACCGAGTCCAGGGCGATCGTCGTCAGGTCGGCGAGCGCGCCCGGCTCGATGGCGCCGGCCTCGTCCCAGCCGAGGGCGGCGTGACCGTCGGCGGTGGCGGCCCGCAGCAGGGCGGCGGCCGTCCAGTGGCCCCGGGTGCGGGTGCGCAGCCGCTCGTTCAGCTCCATCGCGCGCGCCTCTTCGAGCAGGTCGATGACGGCGTGGCTGTCGGAGCCGAGGGAGAGCGGGGAGCCGGCCCGCTGGAGGGCGACGGCCGGACCGATGCCGTCGGCGAGGTCGCGCTCGGTCGTCGGGCACATGCAGGTGCCGGTGCGCGAGCCGCCGAGCAGGGCGATGTCCTCGTCGGTGAGGTGGGTGTTGTGCACCCCGGTGGTGCGCGGCCCGAGGACGCCGTGGTCGGCGAGCAGCCGGGTGGGGGTGCGGCCGTGCGCGGCGAGACAGGCGTCGTTCTCGGCGGTCTGCTCCGACAGGTGCACGTGCAGCGGCGCCCGGCGCTCCTCGGCCCAGCGGGCCACGGTCGCCAACTGGTCGGCGGGCACGGCCCGTACGGAGTGGATCGCCGCCCCGATCCGTGCGTGATCCCGTTCCTTGACAACCGCACAGCGTTCGGCCCAGGCCTCGGCGCTGCCGTCGGAGAAGCGGAGCTGGTGGGCGTCGGGGGCCCGCCCGAAACCGGCCGAGAGGTAGCAGGTGTCGAGCAGGGTGATCCGGATGCCGGCCTCGGCGGCGGCCGCGATCAGCGCCTCCCCCATGGCGTTGGGGTCGGCGTAGGGCGTGCCGCCCTGGCCGTGGTGCACGTAGTGGAACTCGCCGACGCAGGTGATGCCGGCGAGCGCCATCTCGGCGTATGTCGCACGGGCGAGCGAAAAGTAGCTGTCGGGGGTGAGTTTGTCGGCAACGGCGTACATGACGTCCCGCCAAGCCCAGAATGACTCCGGAGCCCTTGCCACGCCCTCCTCCGCTCTCCGCCGATGCGGAGGTGATCCGGTGCCGGAGCCGACCTGGACGGTGCCGCGCAGTGCCCGGTGGAAGGCGTGGCTGTGGGCGTTGGCCAGTCCGGGCAGGGTGAGTCCGCGCAGCGCCTCGGCGCCGGGCGGCGGGACGGGCGCCCCGGCGCGCACCGCACCGATCCGCCCGCCCTCGGTCTCGACCAGCACCCCCGGCTCGACATGGTCGCCGAGCCAGGCGTGCTCCAGCCAGTAGGTCGCCTTGGTCAACAGGCCAGCCCTTCCAGTACGTCGGCGAGCGCGCCCACCCCGGCCACGCAGTCGTCCTCGGAGGCGGACTCGGCCGGGGAGTGCGAGACGCCGGTGGGGTTGCGTACGAACAGCATGGCGGTCGGGACGCTCCCCGAGAGGATCCCGGCGTCGTGTCCGGCGCCGGTGCCGAGGACGGGCACCGCCAACTCGGTGTCCCGGCCCAGGATGCGCCCGAGTTCGTCGCGCAGCGCGTGGTCGAACTCCACGACGGGCGTGAAGGACTCCCGTACGACGTCGAGGTCCACGCCGTGCGCGTCCGCGTACTCCCGGGCCGCCTTCTCGATGCCGGCGACCACCGTGTCCAGGGTCTCCTGGTCGGCGGCGCGGGAGTCGAGCCAGCCGCGTACCCGGGAGGGGATCGCGTTGACGCCGTTGGGGTCTGCGGCGATCTTGCCGAAGGTGGCGACCGCACCGGCGAGCCGGGCCTCGCGGCGGGCGGCGAGCACGGTCTCGGCGTACGGCAGCATCGGGTCGTGGCGGTCGTCGAGCCGGGTGGTGCCGGCGTGGTTGGCCTCGCCCCGGAAGTCGAACCTCCAGCGTCCGTGCGGCCAGATGGCGCTGGCGATGCCCACCCGGTCGCCGGACAGGTCCAGCGCGCGGCCCTGTTCGACGTGCAGTTCGACGAAGGCGCCGATCCGGGCCAGCCGCTCGGGGTCGGGCCCGATGGCCTCGGGGTCGTACCCGGCGGCTGCCATGGCGCGCGGCAGGCTGATCCCGTCGCCGTCGGTGAGCCGGTGCGCGTCCTCGGCGGTCAGCGCGCCGGCGGTCAGCCGCGACCCGACGCAGGCCAGTCCGAACCGGGCCCCCTCCTCGTCCCCGAAGTTGACGATGGCGAGGGGCCTGGCGAACCGCACTCCCCTGTGGAGCAGTTCGTCGAGCGCGGCGAAGGAGGACACGACCCCGAGGGGCCCGTCGAAGGCGCCGCCGTCCGGCACGGAGTCCAGGTGCGAGCCGGTGACCACGGCGTCCCCGGCCGCCGGGTCCCCGAGCCAGGCCCACTGGTTCCCGTTCCGGTCGACCTCGTAGGTGAGCCCGCGCGTCTCGGCCTGCTCCCGGAACCACGCCCGGCACTCGGCATCGGGCCCGGTCCAGGCATAGCGCCGGTATCCGCCGGAGCCGGCGTGCCGCCCGACGGGCAGCAGCTCGGCCCACATCTCGTGGAAGGAGGCGCCGCTTCGCGCGGTGGGGGCGTCCGGCCGCGGGCGGGCGTCCCGCAGGGCGGAACGCCCGCCGTGGTCCTTGCTCACGCCTCGTCACCCTCACGCATCGGCACCCGGACGCCGCGCTCGCCTGCGACGGATTCCGCGATGTCGTAGCCGGCGTCCACGTGCCGGATGACGCCCATCCCCGGGTCGTTGGTGAGCACGCGCCGGATCTTCTCGCCACCGAGCTTCGTGCCGTCGGCGACCGTGACCTGTCCGGCGTGGATGGACCGGCCCATGCCGACGCCGCCACCGTGGTGGATGGACACCCAGGAGGCGCCCGAGGCCACGTTGACCATGGCGTTCAGCAGCGGCCAGTCGGCGATCGCGTCGGAGCCGTCGAGCATGGCCTCGGTCTCGCGGTACGGGGAGGCGACGGACCCGCAGTCGAGGTGGTCGCGGCCGATGGCGAGCGGCGCGGCCAGTTCGCCGGAGGCCACCATGTCGTTGAACCGCTCACCGGCCTTGTCCCGCTCGCCGTAGCCGAGCCAGCAGATCCGCGCGGGCAGGCCCTGGAAGTGGACCCGCTCACCGGCCATCTTGATCCAGCGCGCGAGGGACTCGTTCTCGGGGAAGAGGTCGAGGATCGCCTTGTCGGTCTTGGCGATGTCCGCCGGGTCGCCGGACAGCGCGGCCCAGCGGAAGGGGCCCTTGCCCTCGCAGAACAGCGGCCGGATGTAGGCGGGCACGAAGCCGGGGAAGGCGAACGCGCGGTCGTACCCGGCGAGCCGGGCCTCGCCGCGGATGGAGTTGCCGTAGTCGAAGACCTCGGCGCCGGCGTCCAGGAAGCCGACCATGGCCTCGACGTGCGCGGCCATGGACTCGCGCGCCCGTGTGGTGAATCCGGCCGGGTCCTTGGCGGCGGCGTCGGCCATGTCCTCGAACGCGACGCCGATGGGCAGGTAGGCCAGCGGGTCGTGGGCGGAGGTCTGGTCGGTGACGATGTCGATGGGGGCGCCCATCGCGAGGAGCTGCGGGACCAGCTCGGCCGCGTTGCCGAGGACGCCGATGGACAGCGGACGGCGGGCGTCACGGGCCTGCGTCGCGAGCTGGAGCGCGTGGTCGAGGTTGTCGGCCCTGACGTCGAGGTAGCGGTGCTCGATGCGGCGGTCGATGGCGCGCGGGTCGCAGTCGATGCAGATCGCGACGCCGTCGTTCATGGTGACGGCGAGCGGCTGGGCGCCGCCCATGCCGCCGAGGCCGGCGGTGAGGGTGATGGTCCCGGCGAGGGTGCCGCCGAACTTCTTCGCGGCGACGGCGGCGAAGGTCTCGTAGGTGCCCTGGAGGATGCCCTGGGTGCCGATGTAGATCCAGGAGCCGGCGGTCATCTGGCCGTACATGGTCAGGCCGAGGGCCTCCAGGCGGCGGAACTCCTCCCAGTTGGCCCAGTCGCCGACCAGGTTGGAGTTGGCGATGAGGACGCGCGGCGCCCACTCGTGGGTCTGCATCACGCCGACCGGCCGGCCGGACTGGACCAGCATGGTCTCGTCCTGCTTGAGGGTCCGCAGGGTGCGCACCATCGCGTCGAAGGAGCGCCAGTCGCGGGCGGCCTTGCCGGTGCCGCCGTAGACGACGAGCTTGTCGGGGTGCTCGGCCACCTCGGGGTCGAGGTTGTTCTGCAGCATGCGCAGGGCGGCCTCCTGCTGCCAGCCCAGGGCGCTGAGTTCCGTGCCGCGCGGTGCTCGTACGGGGCGGGGTCCCGACATCGTCTGCCTCCTGCTGTTGCTACGTCTATTCACATCCTGTCTTCATGAATAGACCTAGTCAATACATCGGGGCGGCCCCGCCCGCGCGTCGCGGGTGTTTGGCTGGAACCAGGTGACGGCCGACAGGAGGGAGACGCGGTGGACCACGACGCCGAGGCGGAGGCGAAGGAGCGGGCCGCGCGCCGGGACGAGGCGGTGCGCGCCGCCGTGGCACAGGGCCTGCTGGGCCCGGACGCGGCCGTGGTGGGGCTGCTCGACGCGACCGGCATCCGGGAGTCGGCGGCCGCGCTGCGGGCGGCGTTCGAGGCGGTCCTCGCGCCGGGCACCCCGGTGCTGCACGCGTTCGCGGTGAAGGCGTCCCCGCTGGTGCCGGTGCTGCGGCTGCTGCACGAGGAGGGCATCGGCGCCGAGGTGGCGAGCCCCGGCGAGCTGGCCCTCGCCCGCGCGGCGGGTGTACCGGCCGGGCGGACGGTGCTGGACTCGCCCGCCAAGACCCCGGCGGAGCTGCGCGAGGCGCTGGCCCTGGGCATCGCCGTGAACGCCGACAACCCGCAGGAGCTGGACCGCCTGGACGCCCTGGTCCGGTCCGCGCCGAGCAAGTCCCCGCTCGGCATCCGGGTCAACCCGCAGATCGGCGGCGGCAGCATCGGGGCGACATCGACCGCGACCGAGACCTCGAAGTTCGGGGTGGCACTGCGCGACGAGGGGGCGCGCGAGTGGGTCGTACGGGCGTACACGGAGCGGCCGTGGCTGACCCGGCTGCACGCGCACACCGGCTCGCAGGGCATTCCGCTGCCGCTGCTGGCGCGGGGCGCGGCGGAGACGTACGCGCTGGCGGAGGAGATCAACGCGCGGGCGGGACGGCGGCAGATCGACACGCTCGACATCGGCGGCGGGCTGCCGGTGAACTTCGCGGGCGAGGTGACGGCGCCGACGTACGCGGCGTACGCGCGGCTGCTGGCCGAGCAGGTGCCGGGGCTGTGCGCGGGGCGGTACGGGCTGGTGACGGAGTTCGGGCGGTCGCTGCTGGCCAAGCACGGCACGGTGGTGGCGCGGGTGGAGTACGCCAAGCGCTCGGGCGGGCGGCGGATCGCGGTGACGCACGCGGGGGTGCAGGTGGCGACGCGGACGGTGTACGCACCGGGGGCGTGGCCGCTGCGGATCGCCGCGTACGACGCCGAGGGGCGGCCGAAGCAGGGGCCCGAGGTGGTGCAGGACGTGGCGGGCCCGGCCTGCTTCTCGGGCGACCTGCTCGCCGAGGGACGCGCGCTGCCCTTGCTGGAACAGGGCGACCACGCGGCGGCGCTGGACACGGGCGCGTACTACTTCGCGCACCACTACGCCTACAACTCCCTCGCCCGGCCCGGGATCTACGGCTTCGCGCCGGACGGGCGGGGAGGCGTCGCCTTCGCCACCGTGCGGGAACCGCAGACGATCGCGGAGGTGGTGGCGGAGTCCGGGGGCGCGCACGCGTCAGCGCTCACCACCTTGCGTGCGCCCGGAAGCCGCTGACGCGGCCCCCGTCGCACCCGAGCAGATGGATCAACTTCGGTGACACAAAGGCCAGTTAGCCAACACTAGTACGCAGAACGCATGTTCCACCGGAAAATGCCAAACGGCTTCACCCCTCCCTCACACGTTGCGTAGTGTCGGGGTCACTCAGCCGGAAGTCCCAGGCGGGAGGGGAGCCACGCGGTGCCCGGAATCGACGAGTGCCTGCTGGAAGCGATGCGATTGCCCGGTGCCCGGGGTGCCGCGCTGGTGGACTGGACGAGCGGCCTCGCGCTCGGCGCGGTCGGGGAGGCGCCCGGCGGCGATCACGAGACGGCCGCCGCCGAGGCCGCCGAGCTGGCCCGGCTGGCCGCGGAGCACGGCACCTTCACCGCCCGGGCGGCGGACCGGCCGCCGGTGGAGGACGTGATCGTCAGCAATGCGGACAGCTACCACCTGCTGCGGTTCGTGGACACCTCCTTCGACAGCAGCGTGTTCCTGCATCTGTGGCTGGGGCGCGAGGAGGGCAATCTCGCGCTCGCCCGGATCCGGCTCGGCGAGATGGCCGCCCGCCTGGTGTTGGGATGACCATGGTCGGTACACCACCGCCGCTGCCGGTACGGGACAAGGCCGCCGCCCGCGCGCTGTCCCCGATGCTGAACCGGCTGGCCGAGGAACGGGCCACCGGCGTCCTGGTCCGCGAGCACGGCACCCTGTACCTCGCCGAGGGCCGCGTGGTGCACGCCGAGAGCCCCCTCGCCCCGGGTCTCGACGTGCTCCTCACGGCCCACGGCACCCTGGCGACCGCCGCCTGGCAGCGGGCCGCCGCCGCGGCCGAGGGCCCGCTGCACGCGGCCGAACTCCTGCTGGAGTCCGGGCTGTTACCCGCGGGCGCGCTGGAGCTGTGCCATCTGGACGCGCTGTACGACGCCGGGTACTTCGCCCTGGCACCGAGCAGCACCCCCGGCCGGTTCCACTACGACGGCGCGCCCCGCACCGGCCCCCTGCCCTCGGTCCCGGTCGTCGCGCTCGAACGCGAGACCCTGCGCCGCCGGCTGCAACTGCACCGCCTGTGGCCCGACCCGGCCGCGGACACCGCGCCGCTGATCCGCGCGGACCCCTCCGCCCACCGCCTCCCCCACGACGGGACCGGATCGGCGAGACCCTCCCGACCCACCCCCGTCGCCCCCCGCCAACGCGCCGTCCTGGACCGCGTGGACGGCACCCGCACGGCCGCCGACATCGCCCGGGACCTGGGCCGGCAGGCGTTCCACACACTGGTCGACGTCCGCAGACTGGCGGCCGCCGGGCACCTGAGGACCGCCGCGCCGGCGACGCCCACGGCGCCGCCCGCGAACGCACCGGAACAGGCCCGGAACCTCCCCCCGCCCCTGCCCCCGGTCACCGACCCCGACATCGCGCTGCTGAAGAGGCTCAGGGATGCGCTGGAGGCGCTTTGAACGGCCACGCCCCGCCGAGAGGAGAGAGCTGATGGTGTCCGAGGACGACCTTCGGACCGTCCTGGAGGAGCTGCACCGGCTGCGCACCCGCGTGCCGCGGCTCACCGGCGCGCTCGCGGCCGGCGTCGACGGACTCGTCGTCGCCCACGACACGCCCGGCGTCGACCCCGAGGGGCTCGCGGCGCTCACCGCGGCCGCGCTCGGCGTCTCCGTCCGGGTCGCCGACGCCACCGGCAACGGCGGCCTGCGCGAACTGCTGGTACGCGGCGAGCACGGCTACGTCGCCGCCTACGCGGCCGGGCGCAGCGCCGTACTGACCCTGCTCGCGCAGGACCGGGTCAACGTCGGCCGGCTGCATCTGGAGGGCCGCCGCTCCGGCGCCCGGATCGGCGAACTCCTGGACGCCGCCGAGGCCGCGGCCGCCCGGAACGCCCCCGCGCGCCAGGCCCCCGCACCCACCCGCGCCCGGACCACGCGGACGGCGCGCACGACCACCGCACGCACCACAACCGACAGTTGAGAGGACCCGACATGGCCAACACCGAGACCGCCCTCAAAGAGGCGCTGACCTCGATCGAGGGCGCCACCGGCGTCGCGCTCGTCGACTACACCAGCGGGATGGCGCTGGGCACGCTGGGCGGCGGCAACACCTTCGACCTGAACGTGGCCGCCGCCGGCAACACCGACGTGATCCGCGCCAAGATGCGCACGATGGAGATGCTCGGCCTCAAGGGCGAGATCGAGGACATCCTCATCACGCTCACCGACCAGTACCACCTGATCCGCCTGCTCAAGGGGCGCGGCGGCAACGGCCTGTTCCTCTACCTGGTCCTGGACTCCGCCCGCGCCAACCTGGCGATGGCCCGCCACCAGCTGAAGCGGATAGAGGAGGACCTGGAGGTATAGCCCCCGGGTCGCCGCGTCCCCGGGCTCCGGGCTCCGGGCTCCGGGCTCCGGGCCCTGCGTCAGACGAGGGCCGCGGTACGGCGGCGGGCCCCGCCCGGGGCCGCGTCGCCGGCCGCGATGCCCGTGCCGCGCAGGCCCCTGACCGCCTTGCCCGCCGGGCGGCCACCGCGCCGGCCGAGCCAGTCGACGCGCACCCAGAGCAGGGTCTCCAGGGCCCGTTCGCGCCGCCCGAGCCACGCGGCCTTCAGCCGCAGCCCGGTGCCGCACCCGGCCAGCAGCAGCCCGCCGGCCACCGGCACGGCGAAGGCGGAGCCGACCGCGACGGCCCAGGCCAGCACCAGCCACCAGCGGTGCCCGCGGCGCCAGGCGCGCACCGTCACCGCGCGGTCCTGGAGCACGTCGTACTTGCCCGCGCGGGTGGCGCCCCGGGCGAGCGCGTCGTACCGGCGCCGCCGCGTCAGCGCGACCACCGCGGCGCCGACGAGGAAGAGCGCGGCCCCGGCGAGCACTCCGATCCGGCGCCCGGTGAATCCCTCGGGCACCGCGCCGACTCCCGCGGCGACCACCCCGAACCACCACAGCGGTGCGGCTCCCGCCCGGACGACGACGGCCACCCGGGCGAGCCCCCGCCCTCCCCGTCCGTCGCGTCCTCCCCGCTCTTCCCGCTCTCCCCGTTCTCCGCGTCCTGTGCGTTCTCCGCGTCCTGCGCGCGCCACGTCGGCCTCCCGTGTCACGAGTCCCACCGGGTCTGTGTCCGGCCGGGACGTTAGCGGGAGAATGTGAGACAAACCTGAGAGGGCGCGGTTCACTCCACGAAGAGCCCCCGCGCGGCGGCCTTCGCGTCGAACTCCTCCAGGCGCGCCTGCGCATCCGGCAGATCGTCGCAGACCGCCTCCAGCAGCACCCGGCCCAGCAGCATCGGCGCGCACGCGGTGTCGAAGGCGAGGCCGGTGCCGACGGCGGCGGGCAGCAGCAGGTCGGAGTACTTGGCGACCGGCGCGAACGCCGAGTCGGCGACGGTGACGACGGTCAGACCGGCGTCCTTGGCATGGGCGAGGGTGTCGACCACCTCGCGCGGATGCCGGGGCAGCGCGAAGCAGAGCAGGGCGCTCGCGCCCGCGCGGACGGCCGCGTCGATGCGGTCCTGGATCATCGTGCCGCCCTCGTCGAGCAGCCGGACGTCCGGGTGGACCTTGGCGGCGAAGTACGCGAAGCCGTACGCCTGGGAAGCGGCGGCGCGCAGGCCGAGCACCGGCAGCGGGCGAGAGGCGGCGAGGATCCGGCCGGCCTCCCGCACCGGGCGCGGGTCGGCGAGCAGCTCCGCGAGGTGCCGCAGATTGGCGATCTCGGCCTCGACGGCGAGCTGGTACTCGTTGTGCACGCCGTTCTCGGGCACCGGCTCGGCGGGCACGACCTCGCGCAGGTGCCGGCGCAGCGCGGGATACCCGTCGAAGCCGAGGGCGACCGCGAACCGGGTCACCGACGGCTGGCTGACCCCGGCCAGTTCGGCCAGCTCCACGCTGGACAGGAAGGGCACGTCGGCGGCGCGCCGCACCATGCTGTGCGCGATGCGGCGCTGGGTCGGCGTGAGCCGGTGGCCCTCGAAGAGCGCCTGCAACCGGTTGGCCGGGCTGTCGGTCACGCTCATCACGTACTCCCCCTCGGATGTCCTCGACGCCCCGGGAGAGTACAGCGCCGAGGCCGCGCCGGACACGGGCCGATATTCAGACAATGCTTCACTGTATACAGTTATACAGCGAGAGGACGGCCCACCGCACCGTCCACAGGAACAGGCCAAGCTCGCCTGGATGAGGACGAATACTCAGCCACTCAGTACTCGTACTCAGGTGCTCCCGGACCCGGATCCATAGGCTGACGCCCCGAGACAACCGGCACCTCACGGCGCACACCGCATCGCCGCCGCAAAGAGGGGGAGGACCCTACCTGATGGCGTGGGACGAGTGGGAGCAGCTCAAGGCAGGGGCGGCCCAGCGGATGCGGATCGACCATCTGGTCGATCCGGGAGGTGGAGGACCGAGCGGCACCTCCGGCGTATCGGCTATTGATCTGAAAGCGTCGAAGGGCCCGTGGACCAAGGCTTCTGGCGTGGCCCAGGAGCTGCGGACGGCCACGAACGCGGGGCTGACGGAGCTCAGGACGGCCCACGAGGGTGTCACGGGCGGGACCGACGGCTTCACGAGTACCGCCGCACTGAACGAGATCCTGCCCACGTGGGAGAAGCGGCTGACCTCGGTGCGCAACGAGTGTGACCGGTTACACGGCTCGCTCGCCATGACCGGCCGGGACTTCGGCGAGATCGATCCCGCCGTGGCCGCCAAGGTCAACGGCGTGCACGTGGGCGGCGACAAGCCCGATTGGGTGCGGTGAGGCGAGCATGCCCACATGGCAACAGCTACGCGACGCGAAGCTGACCGAGTATGAGAACGCGGCGGACGGCTGGAGCATGGTCAGCAACCGGGCCGACGCCGCACGCATCCGGACCGATCAGGAGATGGCCGGCCCGCTCCGCGCCACGCAGAAGGGTGAGGCACAGACTTCGGCCGAGCGGGATCTGACCCGGTTGGGCCGGAACTACCAGTACATCTACAGCGAATGTGGTCTCGTCCGTACGACCCTGAGCGCTCTCGCCGTCGAATTATCCGGTGCCCAGAAGAAGCTGAAGCAAGCGCTCGACGACGCGGCCGGTCTCCAGTTCACGGTCAACGAGGACGGCTCGGTCGAGTACCCGAGAAGCACCGAGCTTCCCATGGCTCCGGGCGCCTCCTCCGGCAGCGGAGTCGCCAAGCCGGGCGCCCCGGTCCCGTACCTGCCTGGGGCGGGCGAAGCGAGCGGTGACCCCAACAAGGGCAAGGCCGAGGACATCGCCGAGCGCATCTCACAGGCGGTGAACAGCGCTGTCGAGATCGACAGTCGGTATGCCAGGATCCTGCGCGAACTGAAGGCGCCGGACGGCTTGGCCGTCACCGACGACATGCTCCTGGACGAGGCCCGCGACATGGGCGACGTCCAGAAGGCAGTCGGCACCTACGTCGACAAAGGCAGCATCCCGCACGGCAAGTCCCCAGCCGATAACAAGAAGTGGTGGGACAGCCTCACGCAGGAGCAGCGCGAGGAATACACGACGCTCTACCCGGCCGAGATCGGCGCGCTCGACGGACTCTCCAGCGTGGTCCGTGACTCCGCCAACCGGATCGTGCTGGACGAGGCCCACGCCCAGGTAGAGCACGACCTCGCGGCGCTGGGGCCGGAGCCGCCCAAGGCGATCCACGACGCGGGCGGGAGGACCTGCAGCAACCCGGCGTGGAACATATGGAACGCCAAGGGCGGCACACGGCTCAAGAACCAGCTCAAGGGCATGGCCGCCGTCGAGGCCCGCTTCGACCAGACCGGCGTCGACGGTCTGCCCCCGGCCTACCTGCTGGGCTTCGACCTCAAGGGCAACGGACACGTCATCCTGGCCAACGGCGACCCGGACACGGCGGACAACACGGCCGTGTATGTGCCGGGGACGAAGTCGAAGCTTGAGGGGGCCGGAGGGGACATCGGACGCATGACGCGGATGTGGAAGGCAGCCAGCAACATCTCACCCGGCCAGTCCACCTCGACGATCACTTGGATCGGATACGACGCCCCACAGAGCATCGCTCCTGAGGCCATGGAGAAACACTGGGCCTACGAGGGCGCGCCCAGGCTCAACAATTTCCTGGACGGTCTGCAGACGGCCCAGGGCGGCCCGGACGCCAGCCACACCACCGTCATCGGCCACAGCTATGGATCCACCACCGTGGGCGCCGCGTCCAAGGCCCCCGGGCACTTCGGGGCGGACGACATCGTCGTGGCGGGCAGCCCCGGCATGCTGGTCGGCGACGCGAGCGATCTGGACGTCGGCAAGAACCACGTGTGGTCGGAGGCCGCAGGCAACGACGCGGTCCCGCTGGGCGGCAAGATCGCCCATCTTGGCGGCTACAAGTGGGGCGTCCAGACCTGGAACGGGCTTCCGTACGACGCCGGGCCGATCCAGACGGTCCCGTCCGACGAGGCTTTCGGTGCCCACAGGATGCACGTGGATACCAGCGGTCACAGCGGTTACTGGAATGAGGGATCGGACAGCCTCACGAACCAGGCAGCGGTGGTCGTCGGCCGCTATGACTACGTCCAGGAGGACAATTGATTCCCCGCTTTCTTTGCCACCGCTCCTGGGGCAATCGGCTTGGCATCGCAGTCGCTGTTACCGCACTCTCCCTCACCGGAACAGGTTGCTCGAACACCATGGATCAGCAAGCAGACGCCGCGGCGACGCACAAGATGACCGGCTCGAAGCCCACCGTCCTGGACGTGGACAAAGCCCGGGAGAAGGCAAAGGCCGTATCCAGCCAGATCTACGACCTGATCGACATTCCCTCCGGCAAGGTCCCCGAGACGGGCCCGAGCATCGTCCCCTGCGACCAGGACCCCGAGCACCTCTACAAGACCGAGCACCCGTGGTCGGTCTACGGCGTGCACGAGGAGGAGCTGAAGGCCGGCTTCCAGCGGCTGCGGGACGGCCTTCCCGGGAAGGGGTGGAAGATCGTCCGGTACGGCCCGAACAAGAGCCGCGCCAAGGCCCTCGAACTCACGGCGGACTCCACGGCCGAGCCCTACTCCGTGGACGCCCAACTCTGGGTGTCGAGCCCGACAGCCGGCCACGAGAAGGAACCGATGATTGTGATCACCGTCGTCTCCGGCTGCTGGCGGGCTCCCAAGGGCACGGATCTCAACACCCAGTACTAATCACGGCAAAGGCCAGACACGCCGCCTCCCGCGGCCGGCGTGGACGCCGTTCAAAGACCGGTATCGCGGGGGCGATGATCCGCCGAGGAAACGACCAAGTGTCGTTAAATCGCCACCCTTAGTGACGATGCGCGTGCTTACGGTGAACACTACTGGCACGACACCGAGGAAGCGTCATGGCCACCCCCCACCGGGCCTTAGGCACGCCGACCGCGCCCGCTCCCCGTCCCCCCAGCCCCTCCTCTCTCCCGGGCGAACCACGGCCCACCGCCGCCGCCGTCCTCGACCGGCTCCTCGCCGGCAACGTCCGCTACACCCGCGGCCGTTCCCGGCAGCCGTACGGCCCTCCCGCCGGGCGGCGCCCGTGCGCGGTGGTCATCGGCTGCGTGGACGACCCCGTCCCGCCGGAGCTGGTCCTCGACCAGCCGATCGGGGAGCTGCTGTGCGTCCGTACCGCCGGGCAGGTGCTGGACGAGGCGGTGCTCGGCTCCGTCCAGTACGGCGTCCAGGAACTCGGCGCCCCGCTCGTGCTGGTCCTCGGACACGAGCGGTGCGCCGCCGTGGCCGCCACGCTGGAGCGGCTGCGCACCGGGGCGCCGGTACCGGGCCATCTGGAGCTGCTGGTGGAGGAGATCGCCCCGGCCGCCCGGCGCACCCGGGGCCGGCCCGGCGACTGGGCGGAGCACACCCTGCGGGCCCAGGCCACGTGGGTGCGGGACGCGATCCGCGCCGATCCCGCCTTCGGGGCCGCACAGGTGGTGGCCGCCCGGCTCGACGCCGGGCTCGGTCTGATGTCGTTGCTGCCCTGAGGGACTCCCGGGGCGCGGGGGCCGGCACGGTGGCCCGCACCAGGCCAAGAGGGGGGCTTTCCCCAGTGCGGCCGCGGCCCCGCGTTTTCTAGGGTGAGGGCATGAGCGCACGTGACCCGCAGGACGTCGGACTCAAGGGCGACGCCGAGCTGCGGAAGGACCTCGACGCGACCGTCCGAGCCCGCCGGGAACTGGGGGACGACTACGACGCGGCCCTGGTCGAATCCTTCCTGGAGAAGGTCGAGCAGCGGCTCGACGGCGCGGTGGACCGCCGGGTGCGGCGGCAGCTTGCCGAGCAGCAGATGGCGGCCGCGCGCGGCACCGCGCGGCGGCCGAACCCGGTCGACTCGTGGGGCGAGCGCTACGGCTTCGCCCTGCTCACCCTGGTCCTGGCCATCCCGCTGTCCGCGATCGCCGGTGCCCTGACGGGACTCGCCGGAATGGTGGTCGCCTGGATCGGGATAGTCGGTGTCAACGCGGCCCAGGCGATACGCCAGCGCCCGGAGCTGCTGTCGGGGCGGGGCCGGTCCGGCGGGGACGACTGACGGTCCGGGGTCGAGCGGCCTCGCGGCCCCCTGTCGCCGGGAGGGGAGGTGCGACGTGGCCGCTCTCCGGCCTGACCGCCGAGAAGGTCTGCGCGGGGACCGCCGCAACCCCCGTTGCCGGGGGGCGGGACGACGGCGGTCCCCGCGGGGGACGCGGGCCGGGTCAGGGCCGGGCCGCGCGTCCTGGCGTCCGTGGAGGTCCGGGAGCCGCTCCGGAGGTCCGTGACGCCGACAACCCCTAATCTGCCGGACGCGTGTTAAGCGAGTGCTGCGTGCACGTGACGCCCTCGTACCACTTGCGCGAACCCCGTGTCGCGGCCGGCGGCCCGGTCCGGGGACCGGCCGCTGACCTCGGGCTTCGCTCCTTGTCACGTGGTGCGTTACGTGGCGCCGCCCTTGTTACTTGGCGCCGCCCTTGGCGAGGAAGGCCAGCAGGTCCTGGCGGCTGATCACGCCGGTCGGCTTGCCCTCGACGAGGACGATCGCCGCGTCCGCCGTGCCCAGCACCTGCATCAGGTCGCCGACCGGCTCGCCGGAGCCGACCTGGGGCAGCGGCGCGCACATGTGCTTCTCCAGCGGGTCCTCCAGCGAGGCGCGCTTGGAGAACAGGGCGTCGAGCAGCTCGCGCTCCACGACCGAGCCGACGACCTCGGCGGCCATCACGTCCGGGTGACCGGCGCCCGGCTTGACGACGGGCATCTGCGAGACGCCGTACTCGCGCAGCACCTCGATGGCCTGGCCGACGGTCTCCTCCGGGTGCATGTGCACGAGGGAGGGGATGGTGGCGCCCGCCTTGTCCTTCAGGACGTCGGCGACCCGGGCGCTCGGACCCTCGTCCTCCAGGAAGCCGTAGTCGGCCATCCACTCGTCGTTGAAGATCTTCGAAAGGTAGCCGCGACCGCTGTCCGGGAGCAGCACCACGACGACGTCGTCAGGGCCGAGCCGCTCGGCGACGCGCAGCGCGGCGACCACGGCCATGCCGCAGGAGCCGCCCACCAGCAGCCCCTCCTCCTTGGCCAGGCGGCGGGTCATCTGGAAGGCGTCCTTGTCGGACACGGCCACGATCTCGTCGGCGACGGTGCGGTCGTAGGCGGTCGGCCAGAAGTCCTCACCGACGCCCTCGATCAGGTAGGGCCGCCCGGAGCCGCCCGAGTAGACGGAGCCCTCGGGGTCGGCGCCGATGACCTTGACCTTGCCCTGGCTGGCGTCCTTCAGGTAGCGGCCGGTGCCGGAGATGGTGCCGCCGGTGCCGACGCCCGCCACGAAGTGAGTGATCCGGCCCTCGGTCTGGTCCCACAGCTCCGGGCCCGTCGAGTGGTAGTGCGACAGCGGGTTGTTGGGGTTGGAGTACTGGTCGGGCTTCCAGGCGCCCGGGGTCTCGCGCACCAGGCGGTCGGAGACGTTGTAGTACGAGTCCGGGTGCTCGGGGTCCACGGCGGTCGGGCAGACGACGACCTCGGCACCGTAGGCACGCAGCACGTTGATCTTGTCGGTGCTCACCTTGTCAGGGCACACGAAGATGCACTTGTAGCCCTTCTGCTGGGCCACGATGGCCAGGCCGACCCCGGTGTTCCCGCTGGTCGGCTCCACGATGGTGCCACCCGGCTTCAGCTCCCCGCTCTCCTCGGCGGCCTCGATCATGCGCAGGGCGATGCGGTCCTTCACGGAACCGCCCGGGTTGAAGTACTCCACCTTGGCCAGGACGGTGGCCTGGATGCCCTTGGTCACGTTGTTGAGCTTCACCAGCGGGGTGTCGCCGACGAGGCTGATCATCGAGTCGTGGAATCGCACCGTTGTCTCCGGTCGCTGCAAAAAATTTGGTCTTAGTGGTGTCGTCAGCCTACGGCCAGCGGCCCTCCTCGGGCGGTCGTTCACTCCCCGTCGAGATTGACGCACGCCCTGTACGGGGCAAGGAGTGGGTGTACGGCTACGAGGAGGTGGCGGCGACGCATGACGAACATGTCGAGGGCGAGGGTGGCCCGGCGCATCGCGGCCGGAGCGGCGTACGGCGGGGGCGGGGCCGGACTGATCGGGGTGGCCGCGGTCGGGGTGCTGCTCGCCGAGGTACGGCTGGCGCGGCGCCATGTGGGCAACGGCGGCGGCGGGCGGGTGCCGGGGGCGGACGGGGTGTACGGCCGCGGCTACGACGTTCCCGGCGAGTCGCCCCTGCGTCTGGTGATGCTCGGCGACTCCACGGCCGCCGGGCAGGGCGTGCACCGGGCGGGGCAGACCCCCGGAGCGCTGCTGGCCTCGGGACTCGCGGCCGTGGCGGAGCGCCCGGTGGAGCTGCGGAACGTGGCGTTGACCGGGGCGCAGTCCGACGACCTGGACCGTCAGGTCGCGCTGGTGCTGTCGGCCGGACCGCCCGCGCCGGACATCTGCGTGATCATGATCGGCGCGAACGACGTGACGCACCGGATGCCGCCGACGCGTTCGGTACGGCATCTGTCGGCGGCGGTACGGCGGCTGCGCACGGCCGGCGCGGAGGTGGTGGTCGGCACCTGTCCCGACCTCGGCACGATCGAGCCGGTGCAGCAGCCGCTGCGCTGGCTGGCGCGGCGGGCGTCGCGGCAGCTGGCGGCGGCGCAGACGATCGGGGTGGTGGAGCAGGGGGGCCGGACGGTCTCGCTCGGCGATCTGCTGGGCCCGGAGTTCGCGGCGAACCCCCGGGAGCTGTTCGGGCCGGACAACTACCACCCCTCGGCCGAGGGGTACGCGACGGCGGCGATGGCCGTCCTGCCCACGGTGTGCGCGGCGCTGGGCCTGTGGCCGGCAAAGGAGGAGCGGCCGGACGTCACCCGCCGCGAAGGCTTCCTCCCGGTGGCCCGCGCGGCGGCCGAGGCCGCGTCGGAGGCCGGCACGGAGGTCACGGCCGCGATGCGGACGGGCCCGCGCGGCCCCTGGGCGTTGCTCAAACGCCGCCACCGCCGCCGCGTCCCGGAACCCGAACCGGCGGCGCCTACCCCCTGACGGCGGTCTCCGGACACCCCCTCGACCCAAGCAAGCGCTTAGAAACTGCGGCCAGAGTCACACCCCCACACCGATGACCTGATCAACTACGGGCGGGTAACTTCCAGACCGGCCCTGCACAAAACACCCGTTCATCTGGAGCCTCGATGCCCGAAGCCGTGATCGTCTCGACCGCCCGTTCCCCCATCGGCCGTGCCTTCAAGGGTTCGCTCAAGGATCTGCGCGCCGACGACCTCGCCGCCACGATCATCCAGACCGCGCTGGCCAAGATCCCCGAGCTGAACCCCGAGGACATCGACGACCTGATGCTCGGCTGCGGTCTGCCCGGCGGCGAGCAGGGCAACAACCTCGGCCGGATCATCGCCGTCCAGATGGGCATGGACCACCTGCCGGGCTGCACCATCACCCGCTACTGCTCCTCCTCCCTCCAGACCTCCCGCATGGCCCTGCACGCCATCAAGGCCGGCGAGGGCGACGTCTTCATCTCGGCCGGCGTCGAGACCGTCTCCCGCTTCAGCAAGGGCAGCTCCGACAGCTTGCCGGACACCCGCAACCCGCTGTTCGCCGAGGCCGAGGCCCGCACCGCGGCGGTCGCGCAGCAGGAGGGCGCCACCTGGCACGACCCGCGCGAGGACGGCCTGATCCCGGACGCGTACATCGCGATGGGCCAGACCGCCGAGAACCTGGCCCGCTGGAAGGGCATCACCCGCCAGGAGATGGACGAGTTCGCCGTCCGCTCGCAGAACCTCGCCGAGCAGGCCATCAAGGCCGGTTTCTGGGAGCGCGAGATCACCCCGGTCACGCTCCCCGACGGCACCGTCGTCAGCAAGGACGACGGCCCGCGCGCCGGCGTCACCATGGAGGGCGTCGCCGGCCTGAAGCCGAGCTTCCGCCCCGACGGCCTGGTCACCGCCGGCAACTGCTGCCCGCTCAACGACGGCGCCGCCGCCCTCGTCATCATGAGCGACACCAAGGCCCGCGAGCTGGGCCTGACCCCGCTCGCCCGCATCGTGTCCACCGGCGTCTCCGCCCTCTCCCCCGAGATCATGGGCCTCGGCCCGGTCGAGGCGAGCCGGCAGGCGCTGCGCCGGGCCGGTCTGACCACGAACGACATCGACCTGGTCGAGATCAACGAGGCCTTCGCCGCGCAGGTGATCCCCTCCTACCGCGAGCTCGGCTTCGACCTCGACAAGGTGAACGTCAACGGCGGCGCCATCGCCGTCGGCCACCCCTTCGGCATGACCGGCGCCCGGATCACCGGCACGCTGATCAACTCCCTCCAGTGGCACGACAAGCAGTTCGGCCTGGAGACGATGTGCGTCGGCGGCGGCCAGGGCATGGCGATGGTCATCGAGCGCCTCAGCTGACCGCGCCCGCCCGCACCACCTGACCCACCGTCCGTAGCGAATCGGGCACCGGACGTCATGGATCGGCCCAGAACCCCGGAAACCAGCGGGTTCTGGGCCTTTCTGTGATCCAATCTCCCCCAGGATGTGACCTATCTCCCCCCTCCTGGTCATCGGCGCAGGTCAGCAACGGACGACACGCTGTCCGGCGGGACCATGAAGCCAAAGATCTGTCCGTTTCGTGACGTTACGCACTGACAGCTGGGTAGTCCGCCCTTCAAGCTGATGTAGGAAGTCGGGGGTCGACTTTGAACCTGGGAGTACGTCAGTGAGCGCCATGCCGATCGCCCTGCTGCTCACCACGGCCGCCACGGGCGCCGTGGGCGTGGCCGTCCTGCGCACCGTGCTGAAGCTGCGCCGCCAGCTCACCGAGCTGCAGGCCCAGCTCGCGGAGAACCAGTCCGCCGCGATGCACGCGCTGCTGCCCCACGCCCGTACGCACGCCGACACCGAGCGGATACGCGCGGCCGTGGCCGAGGCGCTCGCCGAGGAGCGGGAGCGGGAACTCGCCGAGGCGCGTGCCTTCTGGGCCGCGCAGGAGGCCCGGGACGCCTCCGACGCGCCCTCGGTGCTCGGCCTGTCCGACCACGAGCCGTTCATGCCGCGGCAGTCCGACTTCGCGGGCCTGGAGCCGGTGACGGAGCCGACCGCCGACGCCGACGAGTTCGCCGGAGACTCCCCGGAGCTGGCCGCGGCCCGCCGCCGGCATCCCTCCCACCCGGACTTCGTCCCGGCGCAGTCGGCCGCGGGCGACCACGAGCGCACGGCCTCCACGCTGGAGCACCTGGCCGACGAGCGGGTGGCGCTGTCCGACGTCCGCCCCGGTCCGCTCGGCACCCTCGACGTCTACGTCTTCGCCGACGGCACCACGCTGTGCATGACGCCGGGTCACCGCGAGACGGCCGAGCGCCTCGCGCGGGCCGTGGAGGCGGGCGACGCCCCCTATCTGCTGGGCGGTTCGGGCGTCTCCGGCGCCTACACCCTGACCTTCGCGTGCGGCGAGGACATGGTCTACATCCTGGCGGACCGCGTCATCGCGTCCCTGTAGCGAGGCGGCGGCTCAGACCCCCGCCCTCCCGCGCGCCTCCTCCACCAGCCGCACCGCCTCACCGACCTCGTCGTCGCTGTGGAGCACCAGCGCCAAGTCGTGTGCCGCCACCAGGATCTGATCCGCCACCGCGAACATCCCCGCGTCCGGCATCTCCCGCGGCTCGGCGCCCGGCTCCTCCACCGCCTGCGCCCGCCGGGACAACTCCCGGGCCAGCGCCAGCGCCTCCGCGGCGGCGCTGCGCTGCAACCTGCTCTGCGGTGCGGCGCGCAACCGGTCGGCGAAGTGATCCACTGCTTGGGTCAGGGGCGTCGTATCAACCACGCGCCGAGCGTAACGCGCCGCACTGTTGCCAAGAGGCGAACCCTCGGGCACGGTGACGTGAAGGACCGGCTTACATCCCCTTTGCGCCCGGAGGTGCCGATGTCCCAAGTCTTCTCCGAGGAGACCCATCGCAACATGCTCGCCCGCATCCCGCACTGCACCGGTCGTGAGGTCGCCGACTGGCTGCGCACCGTCGAGGAAGGCCCCGCTCTGTTCCGCTTCGAGGAGAAGGTCAGCTGGCTCCGGCACGAGTACGACCTGGCGTACGGCCACGCGAAGGCCATCGTGCACGAGTACGACCTGCGCAGGGCGGCCCGGAAGCTGCTCTGACCGCCCGCCCCCGGGGACGGCGAAGGGCCCCGGGCTCGATGCCCGGGGCCCTTCGGCCGCGCTACGCGCCGTACGCGCGCTAGTCGTTGTTGGTGAAGATCGCCACCAGCCGCAGCATCTCCAGGTAGATCCACACCAGGGTGACGGTGAGGCCGAACGCGGCGAGCCAGGACTCGTTGCGCGGGGCGCCGTACGCGATGCCGTCCTCGATCTGCTTGAAGTCGAGGGTCAGGAAGAACGCGCCGAGCAGGATCGCGACGATGCCGACGAGCGCGCCGAGCGGGCCGAAGCTGCGCAGGCCGCCGTCCTCGGCGACGCCGAACACGACCAGCAGCAGGTTGACCGCCATGACGACCACGAAGGCCATCGCGATGGCGAGGCCGATGCGGGCGTAGCGCGCGGTGACGCGGATCCAGCCCGCCTTGTAGACGAGGAGGGTGGCGCCGGTGACGGCCATGGTGCCGAGCACCGCCTGGAAGGGGGCGCCCTGCCAGCGGCTGTTGTACATCTCGCTGATGACGCCGAGGAAGACGCCCTCGAAGGCGGCGTAGCCGAGGATCAGCGCGGGCACCGGGGTGCGCTTGAAGTTCTGGACCATCGCCAGGACGAACGCGATCACCGCGGAGCCGACGGCCAGTCCGTAGCTCGTGGGCGAGACCGGCAGCAGGGCCCAGGCGAGGACGGCGCCCAGCGCGACGGTGCCCAGCGTCATGGCCGAGCGCACGACGACGTCGTCCATGGTCATCCGGCCGGTGGCGACCGGGGCCTGCGGCGGGGCGCCGTACGGGACGCCGGCCGGTCCGTAACCACCCTGCGCGTACGGGTTCTGGGCGTGGCCACCCTGTGCGTACGGGTTCTGCGCGTACGGGTTGCCCTGCGGGTACCCGGCCTGCGGTGCGGTGTTGAAGCCGGCGTAGCCGTGGTCGCGGCTGAACCCCCGTCGCGAGAAGACCGGGTTGCTGCTCCTCATCTCACTCCTCCATGGCTGCCTTGCGCAGCCTTGGTTCAAGCGTAATGGATTGGCAAAAGATCGATCGTGCTACCTGAGGAGGATCTTTCCCCTGCCGTATTGACCCACACGCTACGCGGAGCAGGGCGTCCCGGCCATGGGTGATCGCCTTCCATGACGAACTTGCTACCTGACCGAGCGCGGGGAGTGAGTGGTGCCCGGAGCCGGACTTGAACCGGCACGCCCGCGAAGGGGCAGCGAGGTTTAAGCTCGCCGTGTCTGCATTCCACCATCCGGGCAGGCCATGGGCTCCGCTTCGAGTGTCCGAGCCTATCGGGACGCATCCCCCGAACAGCGGAACGGCGGACCGATGTTGTCTTATTTTATTGACGTCTGAGGGTGCATCAGACCACGGGAGTGGCCATCCGCACTTGCCAGTAGCGTGACGTGACGCACGTGCACGTGTATGTGAAATGACGGAATTTCACCGCCCGAAGGAGGGCGCTCCCCCTGTTCTCGGGGCCGGGGTCCGCCTCAGGTAGGAGACGTCGCCCTCCTGGTCCGACCCGAGTCGCCCCCCGGAACCGGAACAGCGGCTGACTTCCCGTGCCCGGGGCGCCTAGACGATGGAGGGGACCCCCGAACACAACGCCCCGAGGAGCACCGTCCCGTGACCATCACACCCACCGCAGGCACGGCCACCGCCGTGGCCGCACGCGCCACGGAGCTGTCGAAGACCTACGGGCAGGGTGAGACCCGGGTGGTCGCCCTGGACCGGGTCTCCGTCGACTTCCGCCAGGCCGAGTTCACGGCGATCATGGGTCCGTCCGGCTCCGGCAAGTCCACGCTGATGCACTGCGTGGCGGGCCTCGACACCTTCTCCTCCGGCTCGGTGCGCATCGGCGACACCGAACTGGGCTCGCTGAAGGACAAACAGCTCACCAAGTTGCGCCGGGACAAGATCGGCTTCATCTTCCAGGCCTTCAACCTGCTGCCGACCCTGACCGCGCTGGAGAACATCACGCTCCCCATGGACATAGCCGGGCGCAAGCCCGACAAGGCCTGGCTGGACCGGGTCATCCAGATGGTGGGCCTGGCCGGGCGGCTGAGCCACCGGCCGTCCCAGCTCTCCGGCGGCCAGCAGCAGCGCGTCGCCGTCGCCCGCGCCCTCGCCTCCAAGCCGGAGATCATCTTCGGTGACGAGCCGACCGGAAACCTCGACTCGCGCTCCGGCGCCGAGGTCCTCGGCTTCCTGCGCAACTCCGTGCGCGAACTGGGCCAGACGGTGGTCATGGTGACCCACGACCCGGTCGCCGCCGCCTACGCGGACCGGGTGGTCTTCCTGGCCGACGGCCGGATCGTGGACGAGCTGTACGGCCCGAGCGCCGACTCGGTCCTCGACACCATGCGCAACCTTCCCGGAGGCACCTCCCAGGCGCCCGCGTCCGACGCGAAGGGCCGTACCAGCTGATGTTCCGCACCGCCCTGCGCAACGTCCTCGCGCACAAGGCCCGGCTGCTGATGACGGTGCTCGCCGTGATGCTCGGCGTGGCCTTCGTCTCCGGGACGCTCGTCTTCACCAACACCGTTTCCGACGCCTACCAGAACAGCGCCGCCAAGGGCTTCGACCAGGTCGACGTCGCCGTCGTACCCCGGCACCAGAGCTCCGAGGGCGACCGGGTCGGCAGGACGCCGGACCTGACCCGGGCCATGCTGGAGCGGGCCGCCAAGGTCCCCGGCGCCGCCTCCGCCACCGGGGTGGTCGGCGGCTTCACCGCGGTCGCCGACCGGCACGGCAAGCTCGTCGGCGGCGACTGGCAGTCCCGCGGCGGCAATTACTGGGGCACCGCGGACAGCCGTTACCCGCTGGTCAGCGGGCACGCGCCGCACGGCGAGCACGAGGTGCTGCTCGACTCCGGGACCGCCCGGCGGGCCGGATACAAGGCGGGCGACACCGTGCGGCTCTCGGTCGACGGCCCTGTGCTCACCCCGACCGTCGCGGGCATCTTCACCACCGACGACGGCAACGTGACCGCGGGCGGCAGCCTCGCCCTGTTCGACACGCCGACCGCGCAGAAGCTGTTCGGCAAGAAGGACACCTACGACGAGATCGACGTCCGGGCGAAGCCCGGCACCGGCCAGGCCGCGCTCAAGGACGCCCTCGACCGGGCCCTGCCCGCGCACCAGGTGGAGACCACCACCGGCCAGAAGCTCGCCGCCGACCAGGCGAAGAGGATCGCCGACTCGATGAGCAGCATGAAGCGCGGCCTGCTGGTGTTCGCCGGGATCGCCCTGTTCGTCGGCACGTTCATCATCGCCAACACCTTCACCATGCTGGTCGCCCAGCGCACCAGGGAGCTGGCCCTGCTGCGGGCGGTGGGCGCCTCCCGCCGCCAGGTCACCCGCTCGGTGCTGATCGAGGCGTTCGTGGTCGGCGCGGTCGCCGGGGTGACCGGTCTGGCCGCCGGCATCGGCATCGGCGCGGGCCTGCGCGCCCTGGTGGGCTCCTTCGGCGCGAGCCTGCCCGACGGGCCGCTCGTGATCAGCCCGGGGACCGTGGCGGCCGCCCTCGCGGTCGGCGTCCTCATCACCATGCTCGCCGCCTGGCTGCCCGGCCGCCGCGCCGCCAGGATTCCCCCGGTCGCGGCGATGAACAGCGTGTACGCCCAGGCGACCACCAGGTCGCTGGTGCTGCGCAACACGATCGGCGCGCTGTTCACGGCGGCCGGCGCCGCGGTGATCGTCGCCGCCACCTCGATGGACGCCGACTCCGGCGAGGGCCCGATGGGCCTCGGCGCCGTCCTGCTGATCATCGGTGTGTTCGTGCTGACCCCGCTGCTGTCCCGCCCGCTGGTCGCGGCCGCCGCCCCGCTGCTGCGCGCGTTCGGCGTCTCGGGCCGGCTGGCCCGCCGCAACTCGGTGCGCAACCCGCGCCGCACGGCGGCCACCGCCTCCGCGCTGATGATCGGCCTGACCCTGATCACCGGCATGACGGTGATGGCGGGCAGCCTCCAGTCGTCCATCGACAAGATGGCCGCCTCCGCGATCCGCGCCGACTACGTCGTCTCCATGGCCAACGGTTCCCCGCTCTCCCCGGACGTGGCGCGGAAGCTCGCCGCCACCGACGGCGTGCGCGCCGACAGCCCGCTGCGCAACGCCGAGTCCCGCGTCGACGGCAGGACCGAGTTCGTGACCGGCGTCGACGGCGCGTCCATCGCCGAGCTGACGGACCTGACCATGGACCAGGGCAGCTTCACGGTCGGCGGCACGAACATCGTCGTGGACAAGGACCGGGCCGAGAAGTACGGCTGGACGCCCGGCTCGCGCGTCACCGCGCACTTCGAGGACGGCAAGGCGCAGACCCTGACGGTCGCCGGGATCTACGACGGCAACGCCCTGATCCGCGGCATCATGCTCGACAACAAGGTGCTCACCCCGCACCTGAGCCACCCCACCGACATGCAGGTCATGGTCAAGACGGCGGACGGCGCGTCGGACGCGGCCAAGAACCGGCTGGCGGAGGCCCTGGGCGCCAATCCCGCGATCAAGATCCAGGACAAGAAGGACCTCTCCAACAGCATCGCGCAGATCTTCACCATGCTGCTGAACATGGTCTACGGCCTGCTCGGCATGGCGGTGATCGTCGCGGTCCTCGGCGTGGTCAACACCCTGGCCATGTCGGTGTTCGAACGCTCCCAGGAGATCGGCATGCTCCGCGCGATCGGCCTGGACCGCCGGGCGGTCAAGCGGATGGTCCGCCTGGAGTCCCTGGTGATCTCGCTCTTCGGCGGGGTGCTCGGCATCGGTCTCGGCGTGTTCTTCGGCTGGGCGGCCGGTGAGCTGATCGGCACCAAGATGCCCACGTACGAACTGGTCCTGCCCTGGGGCCGGCTGGCGCTCTTCCTGCTGCTCGCGGGCCTGGTCGGCGTCCTGGCCGCCCTGTGGCCGGCCCGCCGCGCGGCCCGGCTGAACATGCTGGCGGCCATCAAGTCCGAGTAGCGGACGGCCGTACGACAACACGCCGTACGGCACGCGGAAGGGCCCCGTTCCGTCACCGGAGCGGGGCCCTTCGTCGTGCCGGTGGGGTCAGGCCTGCCAGGTGCGGGTGCGCGGGGGCAGTCCGGGGGCGCCCGAGGCGGGGGTGCGGATCGCGAGGACCTGGTTGATGCCGATCCGGTTGCGCTCGAAGGCGAGTGCGGAGGCGGCCATGTACAGGCGCCACACGCGCGCCCTGCCGGGGCTGGTGAGCCGGACCGCGCGGTCCCAGTCGGCCTCCAGGTTGGCCACCCACTCGCGCAGGGTGTGCGCGTAGTGCTCGCGCAGCGCCTCCACGTCGCGCACCTCGAACCCGGCGCGCTCCAGTTGGGTGACGGTGGTGCCGATGGGGGCGAGTTCGCCGTCCGGGAAGACGTAGGCGTCGATGAACTCGTCGACGCTGTACGCCGATTCGTCGCTCTGCGGCCGGCGGGCGATCTGGTGGTTGAGCAGCCGTCCGCCGGGCTTCAGCAGGCCGTACAGCTGCCGCGCGTACTCCAGGTAGCGTTCGGCGCCGACATGTTCCGCCATGCCGATGGAGGAGATCGCGTCGAAGGGGCCGTCGGCGACGTCCCGGTAGTCCTGGACCCTGATCTCCACCCGGTCGGTCAGGCCCTCGTCCGCGACGCGCTTGCGGGCGTAGCCGGCCTGTTCCTGGGAGAGGGTGACGCCGACGACGCTCACGCCGTGCTCACGGGCCGCGTGCAGGGCCATGGACCCCCAGCCGCAGCCGACGTCCAGCAGCCGCTGACCCTCCTTCAGGCCCAGCTTGCGGCAGACCAGTTCGAGCTTGTCGCGCTGGGCGGACTCCAGGGTGGTGGCGTCCTTGTCGAAGGACTCCCAGTAGGCGCAGGAGTACACCATGGAGGGGCCGAGGACGAGTTCGTAGAAGTCGTTTCCGACGTCGTAGTGGTGGCTGATGGCCTGTCTGTCGCTGTGCCGGGTGTGCAGATGGCGGCGCCTGCGGACCTCCTCGCGCGGCGGCGTGGGCGGGATCGGCGGGCCGGCGAGCTTCAGCAACTCGCGGCCGGCGGACCGGACGGCCGGGTCGCGCAGCGCCCCGAGGAGCGTCCGGCCGTCCTCCCCGCGCTCCCAGATCAGCCCGGCCATCGCGTCCAGCGCCGTGTACAGGTCGCCCTCGATGCCCAGGTCCCCGGAGACCCACGCGCGGGCCAGACCCAGCTCACCCGGTTTGAACAGGATGCGGCGCAGAGCGCGCCGGTTGCGCACGACGAGCGTGGGGGCGCCTGGAGGCCCGGCCTCTGATCCGTCCCAGGCCCGCAGCCGTACCGGGAGCGGAGCCCCCAGCAGCTGCTCGGCAAGACTGCTCAGCCGCGACGCGGCGTCGCTCATGACGCACACCTCCAAGACGTGATCCCGGATGCCGGATACCACGTAAACACCGTCGGCCGTTCAGCACAGTCCCGCAAAGGAGTTACGACTGGGCAAAATAGTTGCAGTTGCCATCAGGACCGGTCCGGAAACGCCGAAGGACCTCCCGCACCACGGATGGCGGGAGGTCCTTCGGATGGTTCAGCGGGCGTGCGGACTCAGGAGGCCTTGGCCTCGGTCTTGCTCGCGGCGGCGACCGGCGCCGGCTTGGCGGCCTCGTAGAACTCCTCGCGGGGGTTCTCCATGGCGCCCAGCGACACGACCTCGCGCTTGAGGAACATGCCCAGCGTCCAGTCGGCGAAGATGCGGATCTTGCGGTTCCAGGTCGGCATGGCCAGACCGTGGTAGCCACGGTGCATGTACCAGGCGAGACGGCCCTTGAGCTTGATCTTCGTCTTGCCCATGACGATCATCGCCACGCCCTTGTGCAGGCCGAGACCGGCGACCGCGCCCTTGTTGGCGTGCTCGTAGTCCTTCTGCGGGAAGCCCCGCATACCGGAGACCACGTTGTCGCCGAGGACCTTGGCCTGGCGCAGCGCGTGCTGGGCGTTCGGCGGGCACCAGGCGTTCTCGTTGCCCGCCTTGCGGCCGACGAGGTCCGGGACCTGGGCGTTGTCGCCCGCGGCCCAGATGTAGTCGGTGCCGGTGACCTGGAGCGTCGGCTGGCAGTCGACGTGGCCGCGCGGGCCGAGGGGCAGACCGAAGCGGGACAGGGCCGGGTTCGGCTTGACGCCGGCGGTCCACACGATCGTGTTGGCGTCGACCTCAAGGCCGTTCTTGAGCACCACGTGGCCGTCGACGCAGGAGTCCATGGAGGTGGAGAGGTAGATCTCCACGCCCCGGCTCTCCAGGTGCTCCTTGCCGTACTGGCCGAGCTTCGGGCCGACCTCGGGAAGGATCTTGTCGGCGGCGTCGACGAGGACGAACCGCATGTCCTCGCGGGACACGTTCTTGTAGTACTTGGCGGCGTCCCGGGCCATGTCCTCGACCTCGCCGATGGTCTCCGCGCCCGCGAAGCCACCGCCGATGAAGACGAAGGTGAGCGCCCTGCGGCGGATCTCCTCGTCGGTCGTGGAGTCGGCCTTGTCAAGCTGCTCCAGGACGTGGTTGCGCAGGCCGATGGACTCCTCGATGCCCTTCATGCCGATGCCCTGCTCGGCGAGGCCGGGGATCGGGAAGGTGCGGGAGACCGCGCCCATGGCGATGACCAGGTAGTCGAACGGCAGCTCGTACGCCTCGCCCACCAGCGGGGCGATCGTGGCGACCTTGCGGTCCTGGTCGATGGTGGTGACCCGGCCGGTGAGGATCTCCGCCTTCGGCAGCACGCGTCGCAGCGGGACGACGACGTGGCGAGGGGAGATGCTGCCGGCGGCGGCTTCGGGGAGGAAGGGCTGGTAGGTCATGTACGACCGGGGGTCGACGACCGTGACGGTCGCCTCGCCGTAGCGCATCTTCTTGAGGATGCGCCGAGCTGCGTACAGGCCTACGTACCCACCGCCTACTACGAGGATCCTGGGACGCTCCGTGGTGCTCATGGCATCGAGTATCCACCCGGGGGAGGGGGGTGGCTCGTGCGCCCCTTCACAAGCTTCTGGAGGGGCTGTGTTAAACTCCGCGCCCCGCGTGACGCAGATCATGCGGCCGCGGAGGAACCGCGAACCGGTTCGTACCGTTGTCAAGGCCGCGTGAGCTGCTGGTCCGGGTCCGCGAGGTGATCACAGGGACCCCGGAGCGACCCGTGGAACCTCTCCTTCCGGCCACTTTCGCGCGCCTCATCTGAACATGTTCAAACGGGTTTTGACCCCTTGGAAGGGCCAACCGGCCCCTTCCGACGGCACCCCGGACCCATTTCCTTGTGAAGAACTTCACGAAGCTTTTCGCCCGGGTACGCACGAGGGGCCCGCAGGGGCCCCTCGGAGACGCTCAAACGTTATCCGGCCTGCTCAGCCAGATGCTACTGATGGGTAACAAAAGAGACCCAGACCACGCTCAGCGGGCCGGCTCGCGCACCATGAACACGTCCACCGGGTCCTCGGTCTCCACCGTGAACCCGTGGCGCTCGTACAGCCGCCGGGCCGGGCTGCCCCGCAGCACGTTCAACCGGACGGGGACACCGCCCCGGTCACAGCGCGCCAGCAGGTCGCGCAGCACGCCCGAGCCGATACCGCCGCCCTGAAGACGCGGCGCCAGGTAGAAGTGCTCCAGCCAGTGGGCGTCCTCGGCCGGCCGCAGCGCCACGCAGCCCGCGAACACGCCGTCCACCTCGATCACCCAGGTGTGTGCCGGCTCGAACCCGTCCCGCAGCCGCTGCCGCACCCGCTGCTCGTCGTACCGCCCGAGCCGTTCCAGATCCCGCCGCAGCACCACGGCACGCAGCTCGGCCACCGCCTCGACATCCGACGCCGAGGCCCGCCGGATGTCCCAGGCCGCCATGAGCGTCAGCCGCCCTGCTTGCCGTGCTCGGTCTCCTCGGCCACCTTGAACGCGATGCCGTCCAGGATGTCGTGCTCGCTGACGACGACCTCCTCGGCACCCGTGCGCTCCATGATCGCGAGGAGGACCAGGGAGCCGGCGCCGATGACGTCGACGCGGCCCGGGTGCATGGAGGGGATCGTGGCGCGCTCGGCGTGCGTGGAGTGCAGGAGGCGCTCGGTGATCTCCCGGACGCGGGCGCGCGAGACGCGGGAGTGGTGGATGCGCGCGGAGTCGTAGTCGGGCAGGTCCTGGGCGATGGCCGAGACGGTGGTGACCGACCCGGCGAGGCCGACCAGGGTGCGCGCCTCGCGCAGCGGGACCGTCTGCTCGGCGAGGTCCAGGGCGGCCTCGATGTCGGCCCTGATCGCGGCGATCTGCTGCTCGGTGGGCGGATCGGAGACCTCGCCGCCGTGCACCAGGTGCCGTTCGGTCATCCGCACGCAGCCGACGTCCACGGAGCGCGCCGCCCGCACCTGGCCGTCGCCGACGACGAACTCGGTGGAGCCGCCGCCGATGTCCACCACCAGGTACGGCGTGGCGAGGTCCGTGCGGCCCGCCAGTTCCCTGGTCGCGCCGGTGAAGGAGAACTCGGCCTCCTGGTCGCCGGTGATGACCTCCGGCTCGACGCCGAGGATGTCCAGGACGCCGCGCACGAAGTCGTCGCGGTTCTCGGCGTCGCGGGAGGCGGAGGTGGCGACGAAGCGCAGCCGCTCGGCGCCGTGCTCCTTGATGACCTCGGCGTACTCGCGGCACGCGGCGAAGGTGCGCTCCAGCGCCTCGGGGGCGAGCCGGCCGGTGCGGTCGACGCCCTGGCCGAGCCGCACGATCGTCATCCGGCGGTCCAGCTCGACCAGTTCGCCCGTCGCCGGGTCCGCGTCGGCGACCAGCAGCCGGATGGAGTTCGTACCGCAGTCGATCGCGGCGACCCGGGTCACTGCGCCTCCCCCTTCGATTCCTCCGGCAGCGTCACGCACGCGCCCTTGCGCCACCACTGAGGCAGCATCGCGAGCGCCTCGTCGCCGAGCGGGTTGACGCCGGGGCCCGCGGCCAGCGAGTGGGCCACCAGGACGTGCAGGCACTTCACCCGGTCCGGCATGCCGCCCGCGCTCGGGAAGCCCGCGAGGACCTCGATCTCGTCCCGGCGCCGGATGTAGTCCTCGTGCGCGGCCCGGTAGGCGGCGGCCAGCTCCGGGTCGCTCCCCAGGCGCTCGGTCATCTCCTTCATGACGCCATTGGCCTCCAGCGTGCCGATGGCCGAGGCGGCCTTGGGGCACGTCAGGTAGTACAGCGTCGGGAAGGGGGTGCCGTCGGGCAGGCGGGGTGCCGTCTCCACGACGTCCGGCTGACCGCAGGGGCAGCGGTGCGCGATGGCGCGCAGGCCCCGCGGGGGACGGCCGAGCTGCTGCTTGAAGGCCTCGACGTCCGCGTCGGTGGGCTCGGTGCGCGAAGTGGTGGGCGGGGGGGTTTCCATGACTGCTTTCAGAGTGGCTTTCTGTGGGTCACCGGCGCGGGCCGGTCACTGGTCGGAGGCGTCGGACTTGTCGACCCCGTCCCAGATGTTCGTGTACCAGGGCCGGCGGGCGGCCCCGAGGTCGGTGCGGGACTGCCGGGCCGCGCCCGGGTCGACCACCACGTACCCGGTCTCGCCGGGCATCACGTAGTGCAGACGTCGGCGGATCTGCTGCTCGGCGTAGGCGTCGTCCTGCCAGCGCGCCTTGAGGTCGCGCAACTGTTCGACACGCTTGCGGGCGTCGGCCCGCTGCCGCTGGAGGTCGGAGATCTGGGCGCGCTGTGAGACGTACTGCCGCATCGGGTAGGCGAGCGCGACCACCAGCGAGCACAGCACCAGCGCGAGCAGCGCGGCCCGGCCGGTCAGCCGGGAGCGCCGGGCCTGCCGCTTGGTCTGCGAGCGGTAGACCCGGGCCGCCGTCTGCTCGCCGAGCAGCCGCAGCCTGGTCGCGGTGGAGAAACGGTCCCGGTCCCTTGCCGCCATGTCGGCTCTCCGCCTCCCCTTTCACGCCCTTTTCGCGCCGTTCTCACGCGGTTTCTCACGTGGTCGCACACGTGCGTACGTCCCCGGACACGGTACGGGACCGGGTACGGGGACGTACGGACGACGGGCCAAGAGGTGGCCCGGGGCGGGTCAGCCCTTGAAGCGCGGGAAGGCGCTGCGGCCGGCGTACACCGCGGCGTCGTCCAGGATCTCCTCGATGCGCAGCAGCTGGTTGTACTTGGCGACGCGCTCGGAACGGGCCGGGGCGCCGGTCTTGATCTGACCGCAGTTGGTGGCGACGGCCAGGTCGGCGATGGTGACGTCCTCGGTCTCGCCGGAGCGGTGGGACATCATGCACTTGAAGCCGTTGCGCTGGGCCAGCTCGACGGCGTCCAGGGTCTCGGTCAGCGAGCCGATCTGGTTGACCTTGACGAGCAGGGCGTTGGCGGTGCCCTCCTCGATGCCGCGGGCCAGGCGCTCCGGGTTGGTGACGAACAGGTCGTCGCCGACGAGCTGGACCTTGTCGCCGAGCTTGTCGGTGATGACCTTCCAGCCGGCCCAGTCGTCCTCGAACAGCGGGTCCTCGATGGAGACCAGCGGGTAGGCCGCCACCAGCTCCTCGTAGTACTCCGTCATCTCGGCGGCGGAGCGCTCCTTGCCCTCGAAGAGGTACTTGCCGTCCTTGTAGAACTCGGAGGCGGCGACGTCGAGGGCGAGGGCGATCTGCTCGCCGGGCGCGTAGCCGGCTTCCTTGATGGCCTCAAGGATCAGGTCGAGCGCCTCGCGGTTGGAGCCGAGGTTCGGGGCGAAGCCGCCCTCGTCGCCGAGGCCGGTGGCCAGGCCCTTGCTCTTCAGGACCTTCTTGAGGGTGTGGTAGACCTCGGCACCCCAGCGCAGCGCCTCGGAGAAGGACTCCGCGCCGATCGGGGCGATCATGAACTCCTGGATGTCCACGTTGGAGTCGGCGTGCGAGCCGCCGTTCAGGATGTTCATCATCGGCACCGGCAGCAGGTGCGCGTTGGGGCCGCCCAGGTAGCGGAAGAGCGGCAGGTCGGACGCCTCGGAGGCGGCGTGCGCGACGGCCAGCGAGACGCCGAGGATGGCGTTGGCGCCGAGGGAGCCCTTGTTGTCGGTGGCGTCCAGGTCGAACATGGCCTGGTCGATCAGCCGCTGCTCGGTGGCGTCGTAGCCGACCAGCTCCGGGCCGATCTGCTCGATGACGGCGAGGACGGCCTTCTCGACACCCTTGCCCAGGTAGCGGTTGGGGTCACCGTCGCGCAGCTCGATGGCCTCGAAGGCACCGGTGGAGGCGCCGGACGGGACGGCGGCACGACCGGTGCTGCCGTCGTCGAGGCCGACCTCGACCTCGACCGTGGGGTTGCCTCGGGAGTCCAGGATTTCCCGGGCTACGACGACGTCGATGGACGGCACGAGCATCTCCTTCTTGGATGTGACGCTGGAAGTGCGGGGCGGCCTGCCTTGCGGCTGTGCCTTGCGACTAGAGCCTAACCGTCCCGGGGTCGCCGGCCACCGACCGACCGTCTGGTGGGCGACGGGGACGCAGGGAAACGGTACCCATTGTTCACCGCCGGAACAAAGGGGTTCGGGATGAGACCTCGCTGAAGTACGGGAAAACGAAAGACCCCGTCCCGGCGCGAACGGGGGAAAACGCGCCGGAACGGGGAGCCCGTGGGGACGGGGATCGGGCCCGGGTCCCGGGGGCCGCATGGGGGGTGCGGGCCCCAGGGCCGTGGGGGCGGGCCTCGGGGTGGGGGCGGAGCGGACTCTCACCGAGTCCGCCGGGGGCCGCCCCCTGGCGGGTCCGGCGGGCCGGGGCGGCTGTGAGCGGGGCCGTACGGCCCGGCGGCCGGACCGGACGGCTACTTCAGGTGGAGCTGCTGGCCCGGGTAGATGAGGTCGGCGTTGGCGACGATGTCCTTGTTCAGCTCGAACAGCTTCTTCCAGCCGCCGGCCACGTGGCGCTCGGCCGCGATGGAGCTGAGGGTGTCGCCCTTGACGACCTTGTACTCGCCGTCGCCCTTCTTGACCTTCTCACCGGTCGGGGTGGTGACGGTCTTGCTCGTGGACTTGGCCGGGGCGGTGCGCTCGGTGGAGCGGGTGGCGGCCTGCTGGTCCGTGGAGCGGGTGGCGGTGCTCTTCGACGCGCTGTCCGGCGTGGCGGCCGACGCGGCGGAGCCGCCGTACGGGGTGCTGGTCAGGCCCGTGCCGCAGACCGGCCAGGCGCCCTTGCCCTGCGCGGCGAGGACCTTCTCGGCGATGGCTATCTGCTGCGGCTTGGTGGCCTTGTCGGCGGTCGAGGCGTAGGCGGTGCCGCCGTACGCGGCCCAGGTCGAGGCGGAGAACTGCAGACCGCCGTAGTAACCGTTGCCGGTGTTGATGGACCAGTTGCCGCCGGCCTCGCACTGGGCGACCGCGTCCCACTGGGAGGCGGTGGCGGCGGAGGCGCTGCCGGACGCCATCAGCGGGGCGGCGCCGGCGACACCGGCCAGCGTGACGACGCGGACGGCCTTGAACGGACGACGGTGCTTGCCCTTGCCGGAAAACAGCATGGAACGATCCCCTCACCGACGCCTACGAGGTGAGCTGTCGGGTTCGGGCCGGTTGAGTTGCCCGGCCACCCCTCCGTCCGGAGGCGTGGCTTCACCCCAAGCCGGTCCGGCATCAACTGCCGGGCCCGGCACTTACCTTGGGTCCCCCGCTCCTGCCTGCGGCGCTTGACGCGACGACTGTTCCCGGGCAGCCGCTGGCAGGATTCGGCGTTGCGGCGGCCGGGGCCCGTGGTGACGAGCGGCCTTGACCGTAGCCACGTGATCCGCGGAATTTCAAAGACGATCAGGGCTTCTGAGACTCATCCCACACTTTCGCCAAAACGGACATTTAGCGATCAAATAGGGCGTCAACTAGCCCTGTTCCGCGCCCGTTTCGTCACTGACTTTCAGGGTCTGACCGGCGGTGATGTGGTTCGGGTCGGCGCCTACGACCTTCTTGTTCGCGGCATAGAGCGCGTGCCATCCGCCGTCGACGTCAAGGGAGTCGGCGATGGCGCTCAGCGAGTCGCCGCCGCGGACGGTGTAGGTGTCCCCCTCGCGGGACGCGTGCCGCCCGGCGGACGAGCCGTTCTGCCCGTTTGCCGCGCTTTCGTCCCCGTTGTCGCCGCGATGGCGTCCGACGCCGAGGGCTCCGGTGTCGACCAGGTCCCAGGAACCGACGCTCTGCTGGGCGTCGTCCGGGGTGCCGGTGGACGGAGCGGGCGCCTGGGCGGTGCCGGCCGGGGCGGACGGCGTGGCCGGGGCGGAGGGGTCGGCCGGGTAGGAGGAGTCGGACGGGTCCGGGGTGGGGACGCCGGTCTCGGGGGCGCCGGTGGGCCGGCCCTGGGTCGGGCTCGCGTGCCTGCCGGTCTGCTTGCCGGAGCCGTGGGCCGGGGAGCCGGAGGGGTCGGTGGGGTTCGAGGAGTCGGACGGGTCGGTGGTGGAGGCGCTGCCGGAGCCGGTGCCCGCCTGGTCGCCGCCCTGCGAGCCGGCCGAGGAGGAGGGGTCCGGCAGGCCGGACGAGCCGGTGGTGCCGCCGTCCTGGCCGCCGCCGGTGCCGCTGACACCCGGATCGACGTCCACCGAACCGGAGTTCGAGGTCAGCCCGGACAGCAGGGCGCAGGTGGCCCAGGGCAGGGTGCCCTTGTCCTTGAGGATCCGCTCGGCCACGGCGATCTGCTGCGAGCGGCTGGCCTGGTCGGCGGAGGAGGCGTACCGGGTGCCGCCGTACTGGACCCAGTCCTCCTGGGATATCTGGAGACCGCCGTAATAACCGTTGCCGGTGTCGGCGCTCCAGGAGCCGCCGCTCTCGCACTCGGCGATCTTGTCCCAGGTGGTGGCGTCGGCCGCGTGGGCGCCGGTGGCGCCGAGCAGCGGGATAGCGATGGCCGAGCCGGTCACGCCGGCCGCGACGAGGAGGGCCGGAGCCTGACGGGGGCGGCGGTGACGACCGTTCCCGGAGATCATGCGGAAGCCTTTCGTGCGACTGCTGGGGCCGGCGCGGCGGATGGTGCCGGGCCGCCACGCTGAGGGGTGAACGTATCGGCACCCGATGACTTGTCACAAGTTCATGCCGCGCGGATCACGTGAAGATCACAGAGACGGATGTTCCTCCTCCGCTCCGTCACACACCTTTTCACCCGTCGGGAACGGCGGCGCCTCACCCCGGGCGCACCCGGTGCCCGGAACCATGGAACCGACCTGTTCCGGAGGGCTTTTCATCCAGGAGGACACCCGATGCGGCACACCCGGTTGCACGGTGAGTCCGCGGAGTACCTCGCCGCCCGCGAGGAACTGCGCGGCGCCGAGATCGAGCTGATGCGGCAACGCGAACGGGTCGCGGCACTGCGCCGGTCGCTGCCGCCGGGGGCCGAGGTCGGCGAGTACGTCTTCCTGGAGGGCCCCGCCCGCCTCGACGCGGGCGACACGCCCGTCCGCGAGGTCGCGCTGGGCGAGTTGTTCACCGGCGGCCCGGAGCGGCCGCTGCTCGTCTACCACTTCATGTACGGCAAACGGCAGACCGATCCCTGTCCGATGTGCACCCTGTGGCTCGACGGCTTCGACGGCGTCGCCCGCCATGTCGCCCGGAACGCCGACCTGGTGGTCGTGGCCGCCGCCGACCCGGCCGCCCTGCGCCGGCACGCGCGCGCCCGCGGCTGGTCCCGGCTGCGGCTGCTCAGCGCCGGGGACAGCACCTTCAAGTACGACCTGGGCAGCGAGGACGAGGACGGCGTCCAGGACTCGACCATCTCCGTCCTCACCCGGGACGCGGACGGCACGGTCCGCCACTTCTACTCCGCGCACCCCCGGATGGCCGAGGACATCGACCAGCGTGGCATCGACCTCCTCAGCCCCGTCTGGCACCTGCTCGACCTGACCCCGGGCGGCCGGGGCGACTGGTTCGCGGGCCTCGACTACTGACCGGGCGGGGTGAACTCCACCGGCAGTGTGCGCAGGCCCCGCATGATGAGCCCGCCGCGCCAGCGCAGCTCGGCCGGGTCGGCGGCGAGCCGCAGGTCGGGCAGCCGCGTCAGCAGCGTGGCCAGCGCGGTCTGGCCCTCCAGGCGGGCGAGCGGGGCACCCAGGCAGTAGTGGATGCCGTGTCCGTAGCCGAGATGCTGGTTGTCCCGCCTGCCGAGGTCCAGCACGTCCGGGTCGGCGAACCGCTCCGGGTCCCGGTCGGCGGCGGCCAGCACGACGAGCACCGGGTCGCCGGGCGCGATCTCCTGCCCGCCGATGGTGAGCGGCTCGGTGGCGAACCGCCAGGTGGCCAGCTCCACGGGCCCGTCGAAGCGCAGCAGTTCCTCCACGCCGCTCGCCAGCAGGTCGTCCTCGCCGCGGGCGAGGGCGTCCTGGAAGCGGTGGCGCTGGTCGGGGTGGGTGAGCAGGGCGTAGGTGCCGTTGCCGATGAGGTTGACGGTGGTCTCGAAGCCGGCGAAGAGGAGGATGAAGGCCATCGCCGCGGCCTCGTTCTCGGTGAGGTGCTCGCCGTGATCGGAGGCGCGGATGAGGCCGGAGATCAGGTCCTCGCCGGGCGCGGGCTCGGCGGGCAGCGCCTCGCGCTTCTTGTGGATCAGTTCGGCGAGGTAGCCGCGCATCTTCTTCACCGACCGCGCGACCCCGCCCCGGGGCCCTCCGCCGTGCCGGATCATCATGCCCGCCCAGTCCCGGAAGTCGTCCTGGTCCTCGCGCGGGACGCCGAGCAGGTCGCAGATGGCGTAGATGGGCAGCGGGAAGGCGAACTCGTGGATGAGGTCGGCGGAACCGCGCTCGGCGAACTGGTCGATGAGGTGGTCGGTCAGCTCCTGCACCCGGTGCCCGAACTCGGCGACGCGGCGGGGCGTGAACGCCTTGCTGACCAGCCGGCGCAGCCGGGTGTGGTCCGGCGGGTCGATGTTCAGCAGGTGCGTCATCAGCTCGGCCTTGCGCTCACCCGGGATGCCGGTCTTGCCCCTGGCGTGCTCGGGCTCGTCGTGATGCGCCGGGTTCTTGCTCAGCCGCTGGTCCGCCAGCGCCTGCCGGGCGTCCGCGTACCGCGTGATCAGCCATGCCTCCACCCCGCTGGGCAGCCGCGTGCGCCGCACGGGCGCGTGCTCACGCAACCAGGCGTACGCCGGGTAGGGATCGGCGGCGAACTCCCAGGTGAACAGTTCGGGAGCAGCGGGAACGGTGTCGTCGGGGCGAGGCTGGTCGGTCACTCCTCGACGGTATCCGGCCGGGCGGAGGGGCGTGTCACCGCCGGTCGGCGGCCTCGCCCGGGTCCGGGTCCACCCCCTCCGCCCTGCGTATCGCGTCCCGGTAGACCCGGGCCGCCGCCCGCAGCGCGGTCTCCGGGTCGGTGCCGGTGGATTCGGCCCGGGCGGCGAGGGCGAGGAGTTCGTAGCCGATGTCGTCGCCCTGGGGCAGGGGGACGTCCAGGCCCCCGATGCGGGCGCGGGAGGCGAGCTTGGCGGCGAGGGCGAGGCCGGGCTGGCCGAGGGGGATGCCCTCGGTGACCGAGGTGCGGCGCTTCTCCTCGGCCTTGACCCGCAGCCAGTTCGCCCTGACCTCTTCCGGGGTCTCCGCCGTCTCCTCGCCGAAGACATGGGGATGGCGGCGGATGAGCTTGGCGACGATGCCGCCGGCCACGTCGTCGATCGAGAACGGCGTCTGCGGGTGCTCCTCGGCGATCCGGGAGTGGAAGACCACCTGGAGGAGGACGTCGCCCAGCTCCTCGCGCAGCTCCGCGCGGTCGCCGGCCTCGATCGCCTCGACCAGTTCGTACGCCTCCTCGATGCCGTACTTGGCCAGGCCCTCGTGGGTCTGCCGGGAGGACCAGGGGCACTCGACACGGATGCGGTCCATGACCTGGACGAGGTCCAGCAGGCGGGCGCCGGGCAGGTCGTACGAGGCGGGCAGCAGCTCCAGGGCGGGCATGCGGACCCGGCCGGAGCCGGCCAGCCGGGCGAGGCCGTCGGTGAGGGCGGGCTCACCCTCACCCGTCGCCACGACCACCACCGTCCGCCCGCCCGCGCAGGCGTCGACCAGCTCCTGCGCCGTGGGCGCCGACTCGGCCACCGCTATGCCGGCCTCCCGCAGATACGGAAGCTGCGGATGTGCGCCGTCCGCGCACAGCACGGCGTCGGCGGCGCGCAGGGCCTGCCACGCGGGCCAGGACAGCAGGCCGGGGGCGACGCGGTGGCTGGTGGTGAGCAGGACGATGCGGCCGGGGCCGGCGGCGGGCTCGGCGCCGGGACCGGTGGCTTCGGATCCGGTCGCTTCGGGTCCGGTGGCTTCGGGGCTGGATGCGTTCACGATCCGAAAGTAACCCACCGCCGCGACGGGCGGATTTGGTTGTCCACAGGGTCCAAGGAGTCCTGTGATCGTATGACCGCCCAAGCCCCGCCGGGCCCCGCACGCCCCGTCAGGCCCCTCCGGGCCCTGTCACGCCCTGCCGGGCCCGGACCGCGGCGCCCGCCCCCGCCCTACGCCGTCAGCGGTCCGCCGCCCGACACCGCCGTGACCTCCCGCACCCACGGCGTCTTCGCGTCCGTCCGGCTGCTCTTCTGCACGTCCCAGGTGCCGTAGCGCGGGTTGACGTCGATGCGCAGTTCCTGCGACGCCTGGGAGAGGGACTTCCAGAAGGCGGGCTGGGTGGTGTCGGTGCCGAGCCGGGCCGCGAGCTTCTGCGCCTCCAGTTGGAGGCGGAGGTTGTCGTCCAGGTGCGCCGGGGCGATGCCGTACTTCTGCAACCATGCGGTCTGCAGGCCCTTGGCGCCGCCCGCCTGCTGTTCCAGGCCGGCGCGCAGTTGCTGGACGTCCTTGCGGGTGACCGAGACGCCCTCGTCCTGCGCGGCCCGGTGGATCACCCGGTCGAGGACCATGTTGTGCAGGGTGTCGCGGGTGAGGCTGCTGGTCTCGGCGAGCACCTGCTGGTACTGGCCCTGGTCTGGTACCGCGGCCCGCTGGGCGTCACGGATCTCGTCGACCCTGTTCTGGAGCTGCGCGACGGTGATCCGCTGTCCGCCGACGACGGCCGCCGCGCCCGGGTGCGCGTCGTGTCCGCAGGCGGTCAGCAGGGGTGCCGCGGCGGCGATCGCGGCGGTGAGGACGAGCGCGGTGCGACGGCGGCGGTGCAAGGGATACCTCCAAGGGGAGATTGTGCGACGGTGCACAAAGTCTTGCGATGATCGATGGTAGGCAGCGGCAGTGCTCCGGCCAACCCATTCGACCAACGATTCACCGCGACTTCGGGCACCGTCACGCCCCCTCGGCTTCGGCCCGTGATCACCGGCCGCGGTTCCCGCCGCCGGCGCGGAAGCGCGCCCTAGCCGCGCACCTGGCCCAGCCAGTGCAGGGTGCGGCGGATCTCGGCGGCCATCGGGTGGCCGGGGCCGCCGAGGCGTTCCACGTCCAGCACCAGGCGGGCGAGCGTGTCGTGCGCGGCGGCCCGGTCGCCGAGGGCGAGCAGCAGATGGCCGATGCGCCGGCGGACCTCGTGGGCCTGCTCCGGATCGCCGGAGACGTACTGGTTCTCGTAGTACGGCAGCAGGGCCCGGTACTCGGCGAGCGCCGCGGCGGGTTCGCCCAGCTGTTCGAGGCATTGCGCGGCGTCGTACCGGAAGCGCAGGGAGGCCGGGTCGGCCTGGCCGGCCTCGGCGGCGCGTTCGTCGGCGAGCCGGCGCAGTTCGGGCAGCGCGCGCCGGTACTGGCCGTCGTCCATGAGGGTCGCCGCGTACTGCTTGCGCAGGGTCCGCACGACCGGGGAGTGCTCGCCGTGCTGTTCGGCCGCGGCGGGCAGGATCGCGCCCAGGATGTCGACGGCCTGGGTGATACGGCCCTCCCCCAGCAGGCGTTTGACCTCGTCGACGGCGGCGGCGACATCGGGCTTGCCGGTCGCCGGGGCCACCGGTGCGGCGGGGGCGGGCCGGGGCGCGGGGGTGCGCGCGCGGTCGGGCCAGGGGGCGTGCGGGCGCAGGAAGGGGCGTGTGGGGTCCAGGGGCGCTCCGCTGGGCGTGCCGCGCGCGGGCAGCAGCGGCACCAGGTGCTCGTACACCTCCTGCGCGGAGTCCGGCCGGTGCTGCGGGTCCTTGGCGAGCAGCCGCAGCACCAGGCTCTCCAGTGCCTCCGGGACCTCGGGGCGGATCCGGCGCACGGGCAGCGGGGGCTCGTACAGGTGCCGGTGCAGCACGCCGAGCGCGGTGGCGCCCGTGAACGGCACCTCGCCGCTGAGCAGTTCGTGCAGCAGCACCCCGAGCGCGTACAGGTCGGTGTAGGGGCCGACCGCGCCGCCCATCGCCTGCTCGGGCGCCATGTAGGCGGGCGAGCCGATCGGGGAGCCGGTGTGGGTGAGCCGGGTGGTGTCGGTGTCCATGACGGAGGCCACGCCCAGGTCGAGCACGGTGACCAGGCCGTCCTGCTTGACCATCACGTTGCGCGGCTTGAGGTCGCGGTGGACGATCGGCACCGCGTGTACAGCGCTGAGCACGGCGCACAGCTGCGCGGCCACCGCGACCGCCCACGGCCAGGGGTACGGGTCGTGCTCGGCGAGGTGGTCGGCGAGGTCGGCGCCGTCGACGTACTGCATGACGAGGAACAGCTCCTCGCCCTCGCTGCCCGCGTCGTGGACGGTGACCAGTCCGGGGTGGTCGACCTGCGCGGTCACCCGGCACTCGCGCTCGAAGCGGCGGCGCAGTTCGTCGGCCTCCTGGCCGGCCACCTTGTCGGGGCGCAGCAGCTTCACGGCCACGCGCCGGTCGAGCCGCTGGTCGTACGCCGTCCACACCTGGCCCATGCCGCCCTGGCCGATGAGGGTGGACAGTTCGTAGCGGCCGGCGACGAGACGTCCTGTCGCCACGGTCACCTTCCGCTTCCGTCCGCGCGCCGGTCGTCCCGCTGTCCGTCGGGCCGCCCGTCGTGCTTGCGCAGATAGTCGCTGAGCTCGTCCAGCTCGGCGCGTACCTGGTCGATGCGCGCGGGTGCTGGGCGGTGCGGCGGAGGCGGGGCGACCGGCGGCGGGCCGGGCACGTGGGTGTGCGGCACCGGCGGGGGCGGGGTGGCCGGAGCGGACGGGGCGGACACGCCGGATATGACGGGGGCGGAGGGCACGCCGGGGACGGCGGGCGCGGCGTAGGGAGCCGCCGGGCCGGGGTAGCCGTACGCCGGGACCGGTATGCCCCGCCGGGCCGCGAACTCCTGGCGGCGGCGCGCGTAGTGGCGTATCTCCACGACGAGGTAGTACACGGTCTCGGCGACCAGCGTGGCGAGCAGCAGGCACATGCCGACATTGCCGCGGACGGTCTCCACGTCGTCGGTGGGATCGCTCCCCACCAGGACGACGCTGAGGATGTCGAGCGCCAGCGCCGCCACGAACAGCCCCCAGTCCAGGGACCTGCGGGTGACGGTGGCCAGCCGCAGCTGCATCACCCAGGCCAGGAAGCCGATGCTGGCGAAGCCGGCGACCACGAACAGCACGCGCAGCAGGACCAGCACCGCGGGGTGCGGCGGCGACTGCGCCGGCGGTCCGTAGCCGTGGCCTTGCATGGCTGCTCCTGTTGCCTGAAGTCCCTGAAACGAGCGTGTGGATCGAGCATATGGCCCGGTACCGACAACACATCCGGGCTCTATCAAACCGTTGCCCGCGCTCAGTCGGGAGCGACGGTGCCGTCGGTGAGGCCGTCGTACATCCCGCGCACCAGGTGGTCCCCGAGCCGGCTCGCGTGGCGCAGCGCCCGCTCGAACTCGTCCAGGGCACGGAACCGGGCGCCGTAGCGGCGCTGCTCCTCCAGCGGCAGCCGGGGCAGCTGGAGCCGGCGCACGTCGAGGCGGGTGGCGGTGGAGGCGTAGCTGCTGGCCTGCCGGTTGTTGGCGGTGCCGCGCAGGAACCCGGCGAGGAACCAGGGGTCGAGCGCCGTGCGGTCGGGGCGCAGGAGGACGAGGTTGCGCCCCAGGGCGGCGCCCGCCGTCGCCTCCTCGATCACGCGCGCCACCGAGCCGCCGCCGAGCACCGGTACGACGACGTCGCCCGGCTCGGTCAGCACGGCCTCCTCGTCGCTCTCGGGGAGCGTGCCCGAGGGCGTGGTGGCGGTGAGGACGTCCGTGTCGGTGAGCACGGGCAGGCGCGCGTGGCCGCCGTTTCCGCCGTTGCGCATCACGAGTGCGCCGGCGCGCGCGAGTTCGCCGATGGTGGTGAGCGGCCAGCGCGCGGGCGCGGCCGGGTCGGCGGCCGGCGGGGTGAGGTCGGTGGTCAGGCGCAGCGTCTCGCCGAGGCGTTCGCGCACCGCGGCGAGCTGCTCGGCGCCGTCGGCCACGGCGGGCGGCGGCAGATGGCGGGCGGGCGCGAGGTCCACGTCGTCGTCGAGGAGTTCGATGACCGGCATCGAACGGGCCAGGCCCGGCTGCTCCGCCAGCCGCCCCGCGCGCGTGAAGGCGCGCCAGGCGTCCAGGACGGCGTCGCGCACCGCCGCCCAGTCCGGGCCCCCGCGCCCCTCCCCGGCGAACTGCCCGGTGTCCATGAGCAGCACCTCGGGCGAGGCCGGACTCCGCTCGGGCCGGCGCAGCACCCAGACGTGCAGCGGGATGTTGTACGGCGGCGCCGCGCCGACCGGTAGCGCGAGCACCGCCCGCAGCGCGCCCCGGCGCAGCAGATCGGCGCGGATCCGGCGCCCGGAGCGGCGGGAGGCGGCGGCCGGCGGCATCAGCAGGACGGCCGTGCCGCCGTCGGTGAGCCGGGCCAGGGCGTGCTGCACCCAGGCCAGTTCCGACTCGGTGCGCGCCGGGAAGCCGTACTCCCAGCGGGGGTCGTAGGCGAGTTCGTCGTGGCCCCAGTTGCGCTCGTTGAACGGCGGGTGGCACAGCACGGCGTCGGCGCGCAGTTCCGGGAAGGCGTCGGCGCGCAGGGCGTCCCCGGCGGCGGCGCGCACGCCGGCGCGCGAGTGCAGCGCGAGCCGCAGCGCGGTGAGCGCGGCGAGGTCGGGGGCGCTGTCCTGGGCGTGCAGCCGCTGCTCGGGGCGGGTGTCCACGGCGCGCAGCAGGGCGCCGGTGCCGCACGCCGGGTCCAGGACGCTGCGGGCGGGACCGGCCAGGTCGGCCATCAGGGCGGCGAGTTCGGAGGGGGTGAGCGTGTACTGGCGGGGGTGGGCGTCCAGGTGCCGGCCCAGGAGGAACTCGAAGGCCTGCCGCGCCCCCGACTCGGCGGCGAGTTCGGCGGCACCGCGCAGGAGGGGGGCGGAGGGGAGCAGCGGGGGCGGGGTGTCCACGACGGTGTCGGCGGGCTGCGCACCGGGGGCCGCCGGTGCCCTGTTCACACCGGGGGCCGCCAGTGCCGCGTTCACACCGGGAGTCGCCGGTGTTGTGTTCACACCAGGGTTCGCCGATCTCTCGTTCACCGCCTGGGGGTCCTCCGGCGTGTTCACACCCGCCGCCGCGCCGCCCCCGCTCGCGCCGCCGCCCCCGGGCATCAGCACTCCGGCCAGCTCGCCGAGCCGCGGGGTCAGCACCCGTTCCAGCGCGGTCGGCAGCAGCCGGGCCAGGCGCTCGTCGGAGCCGGCGCTCGCCTCCAGCCAGACGGTGGGGCGTTCATGGATCAGCAGCAGCGCGCAGCCGGCGTGCACCAGTGCCGTGAGCGGGCCCTCGGGATGTCCCGCGAGCTGCTGCCAGACCCGTTCGCGCAACGGGACTTCGGCGAGTTTTCCCTGCTTGCGCAGCCAGTCCTCGACCTCGGCGAGCGCGAAGGACGGGCTGGTCTCGGTGCCGCCGACCGGCTTGGGGAAATCGGCGTGCCGGCGGCGCCAGTTGCTGACGGCGGCCCGGCCCACTCCGGCGAGCCGCGCGATTCCGGCCGCGGTCACCTCTGTCGCCTGATCCTGCACCGGCCCCGCTCCCCTCGTCCCGTTTGCGCCGAGCATACCGGCGTACACAAGATCCCTGCATTCACGGCGTGTTCATCAGCGGCCTCAATGAACGGTGTTGACTCGGTTCACAGGCTCTGCTGTTATTGACCCAGCGAACGAGCGGTCACCGCAGGGGAAGACCGCCGTTCAGGGGAGGCCGCCACTCCTCTCACTCATCCGTCCGGACCCGCGCCGGACGCGGTACGGCACGCCGTACACACTTCTCCGTTCCGCCAGCCCTGAAGGACTGTCATGCGTCTCTCGTCCCGTGCCGCCACGCTGCTCGCCGTCGCGGCGGCCCTGCCCCTGGCCCTCACCGCCTGCTCCTCCGGTTCCACGGACTCCTCCGCCCCGAGCGCCAAGCAGACCAAGGCGAAGGACCCCAACGCCGGTCTGGCCACGGGCACGCAGCTGAAGAAGGCGCTGGCGCCCGCCTCGGCCTTCCCGGCCGGGTTCGCCATCGAGACCGACAACTCCGCGGACAGCGGTGCCCAGCTCATCACCCCCTCCGCCAGGAAGACCGGCAAGCCGGACTGCACCAAGCTGGAGGCCACGTCCTGGATCCAGGTGACCGGGTACGAGGACAGCGCCTCGTTCGCGCAGAACGACTACGTGAACGCGCAGAAGACCGAGGAACTCGCGCAGGAGATAGACGAGTTCCCGGGCGCCCAGGGGACGGCCGTGATGAAGCAGCTCGCGACCGTCGCCACCGAGTGCGCCACGTTCACGGACACCAGTGAGCACGCCACGGTGAAGGTCGCGGGCAAGGCCACCGCGGGGCTCGGGGACGAGGCGTACACGATCACGCTGACGAGCGGAAAGTGGCAGAACGGCACCACCCTCGTCGCGGCCCGCTCCGGCAGCTCCGTGGTCACCGTGCTGTCCACGGCGGGCAACGACAACGGCGCCGCGTCCGCCAAGAAGCTGACGACGACGCTCCTGGCCGCGCTGAAGAAGTAACCCCGCGCGCGGACGTCCGTCCCGTCCTCCCCGAAGGATCCGATGCGAAGGATGCCGATGCGAAGGACGCCGATGCGAAGGACGCCGACGCCTCACCGCCCCGCCGGCCCCGCGGCCGCGGACAGGGCCGCGGAGGAGCGTGGCGCGCCGGGAGCCTCCCCGCGCGCCGCGCTCGCCCTCGCCCTGCTGCTCGGGTTCTATCTGCTGGCCCTGCTCCTCCTGGTCGCCGTGGCGGTCCTGGACGTCGTCCTGGCCCGGGGCACCTTCACCGTCGTCACCGTCGAGGGCTACCTCGGCTCGCTGGCCGTCGCCTGGTGCGCGGTGCGGGTCGTCCTGCTCAGCCGGGCGCCCGAGGAGGGGCGGGCCGGACCGCCGGGACTGACCCTGACGCCACGGGAACAGCCGGAGCTGTGGCGGCACGTGCACGACCTGGCCGAGCGGGTGGGCACGCGGCCGCCCGGGGAGATACGGATCGTCCCGGGCGCCGTCGCCATGGTGCAGGAGGACGCCCGGTCGCTCGGGCTGGTCCCGGGCGAACGGCGGCTCTTCCTCGGCGTGGCCCTGCTGCTGGGCCTGCCCGAGGCCGAGCTGGACGCCGTACTCGGACACGAGCTGGGCCATTACGCCCATCACGACACCCGCCTCGGCAACCTGGTGGCGGCGCTGCGCGGCCGGCTGGTGCACACCGTGGCCACGCTGCGGGAGCGGGCCGCGCGCGAGGAGGCCGAGGAGAAGGCGCGGTTCGCCGCGAAGGCCGCCCGGCGCCGGGCGGAGGGCAGGCCGCCGCCGATGCGCCGGGCGCACACCCGGGGCCCGGACCACTACCTGGCCCTCGTCTTCACCGCGTACGCCAGGCTGTGCCTGCGGCTGACCGAGGCGGTCAGCCGCCGTCAGGAGTACGCGGCCGACCTGGTCGCCGCCCGGATCGCCGGTCCGGACACCACGGCCGGCGCGCTGCGCCGCATCCCCGCGCTGGAAGCGGCCGACAGCCTCTACCTGAACAGCTACGCCCTGATGGGCTGGGACGCCGGACTGCTGCCGCCGGAGGGACAGTTCTACGGCGGGTTCGCCCTCCTGCTCGCGGACGGCACCCGCCGAACCCGGCTTGCGGAACTGGCGCGGGAACCGCTGCCGGAGGAGATCTCCGAGGAACGGTCCCCGTACGACTCCCACCCGCCCACGGCCGACCGCGTCCGGGCGCTGGAGGCGATCCCCCAAGACGGCCTTGCCCGCACCCCCGTACGGCGCCCGGCCGCCGCCCTGCTCCAAACGCCCGAGCGCCTGCTGGCCGACCTGGAACGGGCCACGCTCAGCCCGGAGGCGCTGGCCAAGCGGCGGGTTCCCTGGGCCGAACTGCCCTGGCAGGCGCACCGGGAGACCCTCGCGCGGGAGGCGGAACCGCTGCTGGCGGCCATGGCCGGACTGACCGGCACCAGGGCCGCCCCCGGCGCCGCGTCCCTGCACCACCTCCTGGACCTGCTCGACCACGGGCTGCTGCACGACCTCGCCGCCCGGCTGCCGCAGTCCGAGCAGGCCGCCCGCAGCAGTGGCCGGGCGGCGCGCGAGTTCGCCCGGACGGCCTTCCGCTCGGCCCTGCGCCGGCTGGCCCTGCTCGCCGCGCTGGAGACGGGGCTGTGCCGCTGGGAACTGTGCTGGGCGGGGCCCCCGGTGCGACAGACGGCCCCCGCGTGGTTCACCGGGGACCTGCCGAAGGCACTGGACCAGGCGGTGGCCGAGCCGGCCGTCACGGCTCCGTTGCGTACCCTGCTGCGCGGCAGTTCCCACGGACCGTTCGACGGCACCGGGCCCGCACCCCGCACCCTGGCCTGACGGCCGCACTCCCCGGTCACCTCCCCAGGCGGCCCCGAACCCCGAAAGACCCGGTATGAACGTCCTGATCGACATAGCCGGCGCCGGCGCCCTCGTCTACGCGGCCGTCACCATCCCGCGCAACGCCCGCAAGGCACGCGCCCAGCGGGCCGAGGAGAAGGCCAAGGCGCCGGTCACCATCGACGCGGCCGCGTACGGCCTGGTGCCGGCCGCGCAGCTCGACAAGCGGTACGCGGGCCCCGACCCCGAGGCCGACGCGGTGGCCGCGGCCGCGCTCGCCGGTGACTGGCGGCGAGCCGCCGGCTACCTCGCCGAGGCGGGCCGCGACTGGGACCTGCGCTGGTACCGGACCGGCATCCTGGTGCACGCCGCCGTGGAGGACGACACCTGGGTCAAGGCCTGGCGCACGGAGTACCCCGACGACCCGTCCGCCGCGCTGGTGCACGCCGACGCGCTCGTCTCGCTCGCGGGCAAGGTCCGCGGCGCGAAGCTGGCGAAGCAGACCACGTCCGAGCAGTTCGAGGGCTTCCACCGGCTGCTGGCCGAGGCGCTGCCCGCCTGCCGGGAGGCCGCGCGGATGGCGCCCGAGGACCCCTGCCCCTGGATCGCGCAGATCACCATCGCCCTGGGCCTCGGCTGGTCGCACGACGACTTCCGGGCGCTGTGGGCCGAGATCACCGCGCGCGACCCGCACCACTTCGGCGCCCACGTCAGCGCCCTCCAGTACTGGTGCGCCAAGTGGCGCGGCTCGCACGAACTGATGTACGCGTTCGCCGAGCAGGCCGCGGCCGCCGCCCCGCCCGGCAGCCTGCTGCCCGTCCTGCGCCTGTACGCCCTGTACGAGCACGCCGTCCGCGAGCCCGATGAGCCCGTGTACGCCCAGCCGTTCGTCGACCCGGCCATCGACGCCACCCTGGACGCCGTGGACCGGGTCCCCGCCGGGCACCACCGGCTGCCGGTGGCACGGCACCTGCTGGCCAAGATGCTGTTCCAGAAGAAGCGGTACGCGGAGGCGGTGGAGCAGTTCCGGGCGGTCGGCGGCTACATCGGCAGCGTGCCCTGGACCTACTCCGCCGACCCAGTGAAGGCCTTCGTCCACGCCCGCACCAACACCTTCGTCTCCTGGGAGAAGGCCGGCCGCCCGGCCCCGCCGCCCCGCGTCCGCTGACGGACGCCGCCGGAGCCCTCGGTACTCGGCCGGCGGCGGCTCCGGCGGCTCCGGCTGTGGTTCGGCCGGGTCCTAGCGCGCCTTGAAGCGTGCCGGGGCCTCGGTCGGGTTGCCTCCGGAGGGCAGCTTCTGGTTCGGGCAGGCGGCGAGGACCTTCTTCATCGCCGCCTGCTCGCCGGAGGTCACCCACAGGCCGTACTTCTTCTTCACCGCCACCTGGGTCGCCACGTAGGAACAGCGGTAGTCCTTGTCCGGCGGCAGCCAGGTGGCCGCGTCGCCGTCGCCCTTGCCGCGGTTGGCGCTCGCGTCGACCGCGATCAGGTTGAGCGGGTCGTTGGCCAGCGCGATCCGCTTGCCCGCGTCCCAGTACTTGGCGCCCTTCTGCCAGGCGTCCGAGAGGGCGACGACATGGTCGATGTCGACCTTGCTGGCGCCGCGCCGGTAGGTGATCTCCTTGCCCGAGTACGGGTCCGGGTCCAGCAGTCCGTAGGAGACCTTGCAGGTGCCGCCGGTGAACTTCACGTTCTTCAGGTCGCGTTTGAGGATGTCGTCCCGGGTGTCGCAGGAGTTGGAGTCCGTGTCCGCCCAGGCGCTGCCGAACCGCTCCCGGGAGTAACCGGTCTTCGGGGCACGCCCCTTGACGGGCAGCGCCTCGGCGGCGGTCAGCACGACGCCGCCGCCGCTCTTCTCCTCGGGTCCCGAAGCCCCCTTGTCCTGCCCTGACTCGCAGCCCGCCACGGCGACCAGTACGACCACCGCGCCGACGGCACCGCTTTTCAGACGCGTCATGCCACGCCCCCCTCGCTCGCCCTGTGGGTCCGCCCTCGGAAGCGGGGCGGATCGTTCCGCCCCTTACGGTAACTGCCCGCTCCAGAGCGGCAGATGGGCCCGAAAGGGAGAATTCAGGGGCAAGCGGGGCGTGCGGTGGGGCACCCGGCGGCCGAGGAGCGGCGCACGGACGGAAAGTCCGTGCGCCGGCTCACACCCGTGGTCCCGGCGGGGTCACGATCCCAGCACCGACGCCAGGAACTCGCCCACCCACGCCAGCAGTTCGCGCCCGACCAGCGGCTTGCCGCCCACCTTCGCGGTCTTCGGGCGGGGCACCAGCACCTGGTGCACGGCCGGCTTGATGACCGTACCGGGGTACAGCCGCTTCAGGCGCAGCTCCTGCGACTCGCGCAGCTCGACGGGGGCGAAGCGGATGTTGGTGCCCTGAAGGACGATCTCGCCGACGCCGCACGCCCGCGCGAGCATCCGCAGCCCGGCCACCAGCAGCAGGTTCTCCACCGGCTCGGGCAGCTTGCCGTAGCGGTCGGTGAGCTCCTCGCGGACCGCCTTGACGTCCTCCTCCGAGTTGGCGGAGGCGATGGCGCGGTAGGCCTGAAGGCGCAGCCGCTCGCCGGGCGCGTAGTCGTGCGGGACGTGCGCGTCGACGGGCAGCTCGATCTTGACCTCCAGCGGGGCCTCTTCCTCGACCTGTCCGGTCTCCAGCTGCCGCCGGTAGTCCGCGACGGCCTCGCCGACCATCCGCACGTACAGGTCGAAGCCGACGCCCGCGATGTGCCCGGACTGCTCGCCGCCGAGCAGATTGCCCGCGCCGCGGATCTCCAGGTCCTTCATGGCGACGTACATGCCCGCACCCATCTCGGTGTGCTGGGCGATGGTCGCCAGCCGCTCGTGGGCGGTCTCGGTGAGCGGCTTCTCCGGCGGGTACAGGAAGTACGCGTACCCGCGCTCGCGGCCACGGCCGACCCGGCCGCGCAACTGGTGCAGCTGGGAGAGGCCGAAGGTGTCGCCGCGCTCCACGATCAGGGTGTTGGCGTTGGAGATGTCGATGCCGGACTCCACGATGGTGGTGGAGACGAGGACGTCGGACTTCTTCCCCCAGAAGTCGACCACGACCTGTTCCAGCGCCGCCTCCGACATCTGGCCGTGCGCGGTGGCGATGCGGGCCTCGGGCACGATCTCGCGCAGCCGGGCCGCCGCGCGGTCGATGGACTCGACCCGGTTGTGGATGTAGAAGACCTGGCCCTCGCGCAGCAGTTCACGGCGGATGGCGGCGCCGATCTGCCTCTCCTCGTAGGGCCCCACGAAGGTGAGCACCGGGTGGCGCTCCTCGGGCGGGGTGGTGATGGTCGACATCTCGCGGATGCCGGTGACCGCCATCTCCAGGGTGCGCGGGATGGGGGTGGCGGACATGGTGAGCACGTCCACGTTGGCGCGCAGCTTCTTCAGCTGCTCCTTGTGCTCGACACCGAAGCGCTGCTCCTCGTCCACGATGACCAGGCCCAGGTCCTTGAACTTGGTCTCGGAGGAGAACAGCCGGTGGGTGCCGATGACGACGTCCACCGAGCCCTCGCGCAGGCCCTCCAGGACGGCCTTGGCCTCGGTGTCGGTCTGGAACCGGGAGAGCGCCCTCACCTTGACCGGAAACTGCCCGTACCGCTCGGAGAACGTCCCGAAGTGCTGCTGCACCAGCAGGGTCGTCGGCACGAGCACCGCGACCTGCTTGCCGTCCTGTACGGCCTTGAAGGCGGCCCGCACCGCGATCTCGGTCTTGCCGTAGCCGACGTCGCCGCAGATCAGGCGGTCCATGGGGACCGACTTCTCCATGTCGTCCTTGACCTCGGCGATGGTGGTGAGCTGGTCCGGGGTCTCGGCGTAGGGGAAGGCGTCCTCCAGCTCGCGCTGCCAGGGCGTGTCGGCGCCGAAGGCGTGGCCGGGGGCGGCCATGCGGGCGCTGTAGAGCTTGATCAGGTCGGCGGCGATCTCCTTGACCGCCTTCTTGGCGCGCGCCTTGGTCTTCGTCCAGTCCGCGCCGCCCAGGCGGTGCAGGGTGGGTGCCTCGCCGCCGACGTACTTGGTGATCTGCTCCAGCTGGTCGGTGGGGATGTAGAGGCGGTCGCCGGGCTGGCCGCGCTTGGCGGGGGCGTACTCCACGACCAGGTACTCGCGGGTGGCGCCCTGCACGGTGCGCTGCACCATCTCGATGTAGCGGCCCACGCCGTGCTGTTCGTGGACGATGTAGTCGCCCGGCTCCAGGGTGAGCGGGTCGATGGTCTTGCGGCGGCGGGCGGGCATCCGGGCGCCGTCGCGGCTCGCGGTGCGCTGTCCGGACAGGTCGGTCTCGGTGAGCACGGCGAGCTTGAGCCCCGGGTCCACGAGGCCGTACTCGATCGAGCCGCAGGAGACGTGCACGACGGAGGGGCTCAGCTCGCCGAGGTCGGTGTCCATGCGGGCGGCGATGCCCTCGCTGCCGAGCACCTCGACGGTGCGGGAGGCTGGGCCGTGGCCCTCGGTGACGAACACCATGCGCCAGCCGTCGGCGAGCCAGCCCTTGGTGTCGGCGAGCGCCCTGGCGGTGTCGCCGCGGTAGGTGTCGGGCGCGTGCATGCCCAGCTTCAGGGTGTCCGCGTCCAGCTCCTCGCCGGCCGCGAAGGGCGAGACGGACCACCACATCATGTCCAGCTCGCGCGCCCGGTCACGGACGTCGGCGATGGACCGCAGGGAGGCCGCGCCGACGTCGATCGGGGCCTCGCCACCGCCCGCGGTCGCCGCCCAGGAGGCCTGGAGGAACTCCTGGCTGGTCGCCACCAGGTCGGCGGCGCGGGTACGGACCCGCTCGGGGTCGCAGACCACGGTCATCGCGCCCGGCGGCAGCACGTCGAGGAGCAGCTCCATGTCGTCCACCAGGACCGGGGCGAGGGACTCCATGCCCTCGACCGCGATGCCCTCGGCGATCTTGTTCAGGAGTTCGCCCAGCTCCGGGTGCTCCTCGGCGAGCACCCGCGCGCGTTCGCGCACGTCCGCGGTGAGCAGCAGCTCGCGGCAGGGCGGCGCCCACAGGCCGTGCTCGGCGACCTCAAGGGAGCGCTGGTCGGCGACCTTGAAGTAGCGGATCTCCTCGACGTCGTCGCCCCAGAACTCGATGCGCAGGGGGTGTTCCTCGGTGGGCGGGAAGACGTCCAGGATGCCGCCGCGCACCGCGAACTCGCCGCGCTTCTCCACCAGCTCCACCCGCGCGTAGGCCGCGGCCGCGAGGGCCTCCACGACCTCGTTCAGATCGGCGCTCTGACCGGTGCGCAGGGCCACGGGCTCCAGGTCGCCGAGGCCCTTGACCTGCGGCTGGAGCACGGATCGTACGGGCGCGACGACGACGGAGACCGGGCCGGTCTCGGGGTCGTCCGCGCGGGGGTGGGCGAGGCGGCGCAGCACGGCGAGGCGCCGGCCGACGGTGTCGCTGCGGGGGCTGAGCCGCTCGTGCGGCAGCGTCTCCCAGGAGGGGTACTCCGCGACTCCCTCCGCGGGCAGCAGCGAACGCAGCGCCGCCGCCAGGTCCTCGGCCTCGCGTCCGGTCGCCGTGACCGCGAGCACGGGGCGGCCGCTCTCGCGCGCCAGTCCCGCGATCGCGAGGGGACGGGCCGCCGGGGGGCCGACCAGGTCGACGTGCATGCGGTTGCCGTCCGCGGCCGCTGTGATCGCTTCCGCGAGGGCGGGGTCCTTGACGACGGCGTCGAGCAGACCGTGCAGGCTCATGGGGCTTTCCGTCCAGGGTGGGCAACGCAAGTAGCCCGGCGCGGGGCGCGACCGGGGGTGTCCAGCGTACGTCGCCTCCGGGGCTGCCGCCGGAGCCTGTGGACAACCCCGCCTCCCGCCGCCGCATCGGGGGGCGGCGAAACGCCGGAACCCGGTACCGGGAAGTCCTCCAGGACTCCCCGGCACCGGGCGCTCCCCCGCAACCCCCGTATGCGGTGGTCGTCGGCCCCGCCCATGGCGGCTAGTCCGTCGCGATGGCGTTCAGGATGTTCATGCGGCCGGCGCGGAAGGCGGGGATGAGGGCGGCGAAGAGGCCCACGAAGGCCGAGCCGATGAAGACGGCGATGATCGTCGGCCAGGGGATGTCCAGGATGTGCAGCCCCTCCAGGGCGAGGAGCTGCTGGGCGGTCGCCCCCCAGCCCATGCCGAGGCCGAGGCCGAGCAGGGCGCCGAAGACGGCGATCACCACGGACTCCAGGCGGATCATGCGCCGCAGCTGGCGGCGGGAGAGACCGATGGCCCGCATCAGGCCTATCTCCCGGGTCCGCTCGACCACCGACAGCGCCAGGGTGTTCACCACACCGAGGACCGCGACGATGATCGCCAGGGCCAGCAGACCGTAGATCATGTTGAGCAGCTGGCTGATCTGGTCCTTCATCGCCTGCTTGTAGTCGGTCTGGTCTCGCACGGTCAGCGCCGGGTCGGCGCGCAGCGTCCGCTTCAGCGACGCGTAGGCGGCGGCCTGCTGTCCGTCCTTGGCGGTGGCGAAGACCATCTGGTCCAGCGGCATCCTGTCGGCCGGCACGTACGTCGCGGCGGTCGCGATGGAGGCGTACATCGCGCCCTTGTCGATCACGACGTCGTCGCTGGTGATGGCGCGCACCGTCAGCTTGGCGGCCCTGCCGTCCTTGAAGCCGACCGTGACCGTGGAGCCGAGCTTGATGCCGTGCTCCTTGGCGAAGCCCTCGAAGACGGACATGGAGTCGGGCCGGAAGGCGTCGGCGAGGCCGCCGGCGACCGTCTTGGTGCGCAGGTCCTTCGCGTAGGTGGCGTCGGCGGCGTTGATCGTCTCGTTCTTGACGACCTTGCCGTCCGGGGTGCTCAGCGTCGCGTCGAGGAGCTTGTACTCGGTGACCCGCTCAAGACCCGGCGTGGCCTTGATCTGCCGCACCGTCTGCGGCTTGACGAAGGTGAACTCCTGGTCGCCCTGGATGATGAAGTCCGTGCCGACGGTCTTGTCCAGCTGGTCGGTGGCCGAGGCCACCATCGAGGAGCTGACCACCGACAGGCAGGCCACCAGGGCGAGGCCGATCATCAGGGCGGCGCCGGTGGCGCCGGTGCGGCGCGGGTTACGCAGCGCGTTGCGCTCCGCCATCCGGCCGACCGGGCCGAAGACCCGCAGGATGACCGCGCCGAGGACGCGGACCAGAGCGCCGGCGAGCAGCGGGCCGATGACGACGAAGCCGACCAGGGTGAGCAGCACGCCGACGCCCAGCAGACCCGAGCCGGACTTGGCCTTGTCGGCGTTGGCGGCGGCGTACAGGCTCCAGGCGCCGGCGCCGGTGAGCACCAGGCCGAGCACGGCGCGCACGACACCGGCCTTGGCGTCGCCCGGGGCGCCGGAGTCGCGCAGGGCCGCCATCGGGGAGACCTTGCCCGCCCGGCGGGCGGGCAGGTAGGCCGCGAGGACGGTGACCACGACACCCAGCAGCAGGCCGAGCGCGGGGGTGGTCCAGGCGATCGTCAGGTCGTCGGTGGACAGCTCCATGCCCATGCCGCTCATGAGTTTCATCAGGCCGACCGCGATGCCGACGCCCGCGCCGACACCGAGCACGGAGCCGAACACGCCGAGCAGCAGCGCCTCGACCAGCACGGAGCGGTTGACCTGCCTGCGGGAGGAGCCGATGGCGCGCATCAGGCCGATCTCCCTGGTGCGCTGGGCGACCAGCATGGAGAAGGTGTTGATGATCAGGAAGATGCCCACCAGGAAGGCGATCCCGGCGAAGCCGAGCATCGCGTACTTCATGACGCTCAGGAAGCTCTCGACGCTCTTCTGGTTGGCGTCGGCGACCTCCTTGGCGGTGCGCACCTTGTAGCCGTGGCCCAGGGCGGCCGTGACGTTCTTCTTCACCTGGTCGTCCGTCATGCCCCGGGCGGCGGTGACATTGACGTCGGTGTAGACGCCGGTGCGGCCGATCAGGGTCTGCTGGGCGGTCCTGGTGTCCAGGTAGAAGACCGCCGCGCCGGGGTTGGTCACCTTGAAGGCGGCGATGCCGGACACACGGGCGTGGTGGGTGCCCACGACCGAGATCACGCCGATGTCGTCGCCCAGCTTCAGGTGGTGCTTGTCGGCGGTGCCCTTGTCGACCATCACCTGGTCCGGGCCCTTGGGCGCCGCACCGGTGGTGATCTCCATGGTGCGGGCGTCATTGCCGTTCCAGCTGCCCACGATGGTCGGGGCGCCGCTGCTCGGCGACAGCTTGTCCTTCCGGGCGTCGATCACCGTCACCGAGGTGGAGAACACGGTGCCCTCGGCCGACCGCACACCCCGCGCACCGCGGATGGTGCCGACGACGGAGGCCGGCATGACCGGCGGCTTGCCGGTGCGGGACGTGGTCTGGCCGGTGTCGGAGGCACCCCCGGCGCTGACGGTGACGTCCGAGGAGGTCGCCTGGAACAGCTTGTCGAAGGTGGTGTTCATCGTGTCGGTGAACACCAGGGTCCCGGTGACGAAGGCCACCGACAGCAGGACCGCGACCGCCGAGAGCGCCATGCGGCCCTTGTGCGCGAAGAAGTTGCGCAGCGAGGTCTTCATGACACTCATGACGTACGCCCCCGGGCGTCGAAGTCCTTCATGCGGTCCAGGACCTGATCGGCCGTCGGCTGGAGCATCTCGTCCACGATCCGGCCGTCGGCCAGGTACAGCACCCGGTCCGCGTACGAGGCGGCGACCGGGTCGTGGGTCACCATCACGATGGTCTGGCCCAGCTCGTCCACCGAGCGGCGCAGGAAGCCCAGCACCTCGGCGCCCGCGCGCGAATCCAGGTTTCCGGTCGGCTCGTCGCCGAAGATGATCTCCGGTCGGGCGGCGAGCGCGCGGGCCACGGCGACGCGCTGCTGCTGACCACCGGACAACTGGGTCGGCCGGTGCTTGAGCCGGCCGGCGAGGCCGACGGTCTCCACCACGCGGTCGAGCCAGGCGCGGTCGGGCTTGCGGCCGGCTATGTCCATCGGCAGCGTGATGTTCTCGATGGCGTTCAGCGTCGGCAGCAGGTTGAACGCCTGGAAGATGAAGCCGATCCGGTCCCGGCGCAGCTGGGTCAGCTTCTTGTCCTTCAGGCCGGTGATCTCGGTCTCGGCCAGATGGATCTGACCGCTCGTCACCGTGTCCAGTCCCGCGAGGCAGTGCATCAGCGTGGACTTGCCGGACCCCGAGGGGCCCATGATCGCGGTGAACTGGCCTCTGGCGATGTCCACGTCGACATGGTCCAGGGCGACGACACGGGTCTCCCCGGATCCGTACGCCTTCACGACCTGCCGCGCCCGCGCGGCAACGGCCGTCAGCCCTCCAGTGCCCCCGTGCCTGGGAATGGTCACAGCCGATGTCACGGTATGTCTCCTATATCGGTCGGCAGATGCGTGTGCGCGCCCCGGGTTCCGGAGCATGCGGGTCCCGGCCACGTCGTGTGCGGTGCTGCCCGCGCCGTGCGTGGTTCCGGCTACATCGATGAGTCTCGCCCCCGGCGAGGGTGCGGCGCGCTGGTGCGGAGCCCCCTCTTCGGCAGGGGGAAAACCCCACCCCTCCAGTCGGGCCGGCCGCCCCCCAGCGGCGCGAAGCCAGCTTAAGAAACACCCCCGCCCCGGCTCGTCCTCCGCCGGAACGACCCCTCCCCGACCCCTGATACGGAGGTACCCCTAGGGGACCCCCGCCCTCAGACGGAGCCGTCTCAGGGTTCGCCTCCACCCCCGGACGCACAACGCCTCCACCCGCACGGGCGGTTCCCCGCGCCCCGACTGCCGGCCCCCGCGCTCCTCCGGGCGTCCCTCCGCTCCGGGCGACGAGCGCCCGGCTACTCCACGACCGCCTGGCCCGTCAGCGCGGTCAGTCTGCTGCGCACGTGGTCCATGTGGGCCTGCACGTCGTCCCAGGCCGCGCTGTGTTCGCGCAGGACCCGTTCCGTCTCGTGGGCGATACGCTCGGCGCGGGCGCGCGCGTCGGCGAGGATCGCGGCCGCGCGGCCGACCGACTCCTCCACGCACCGGCGGGCGTACTCCTCGGCCTCCCGCAACGCCGCCGCCGCGGCGGCCACTTCCGCCTCGGCCCGCGCCTCCAGCCCGGCCTGGCGCGCCTCCAGAGCCGCCACCGCCTCGACCGCCTCGCGCTCGGCCGCCGCCCAGCGCTCGGCCCGCTCCCGGGACCGGTCGGCGAGCAGGTCCGCGGTGCGCCGCCGTACCTCGCGCAGCGCCTCCAAGGACTCCTTGCGGCCCTCCTTCACGGCGCGCCGCGCGCCGACCCGTAGGTCGTCGGCCTCGGCACGGGCGGCGAGCAGGAGCCGGCGGGCGCGTTCGTCGGCCTCCGCACGCAGCGCCTGCGCCGCCTCCACCGCCGTCCTGCGGATCTCCTCGGCTTCCGCCTCCGCCCGCGCGACCCGCTCCCGCGCCTCGTCCCGCGCACGCTCCCGGAGCTGCCGCGCCTCCTCCAGCGCGAGCCGGAACAACTGCCGGGCGCCGTCGTCGAGCGTGTCGTACTCCTGCGGCCGGAGTCGGGAGACGACCTCGCGCAGCCGCGCGGCCTCCGCCGCCATGTCCTTGGCCAGCACGGTCAGCCGCGCGACGCGTTCCCACGCGGCGTCCCGGTCCCCGGACAGCGCCTCCAGATACGCGTCGACCTGCCCGGGACGGTAACCACGCCCCCGGACGGTCGCGAAGCCCTGCGGCGGCATCCATGCGCTGCTCACCTCGGGAACCCCTCTCCGACGGACATGCACGACAGCAAGAGTTCGCGCACATCGTGACGGATCAGGTGTAACTGTTCATAACGCGACACTCCGCAGCCGTGTCACGGGCGGAGTGCCGCGGTTCACCCTCCCCGGGCCGTTCCCGCGGGCCGGACTACAGCAGCCCGTCCCACATCTGCTCCAGCAGCACCGACCACCAGCTCTCCGGCGAACCCAGCGCCGCCGGGTCCAGCGCGGCCAGCTGCGCCTGGAAGTCGACGGTCCAACGGCCCGCCTGCTCCTGGTTCAGCCCGTACCGCAGCCGCCACATCCGGCCCAGCAGCGCCAGACAGCGCGCGAACTCCGGCAGCCCGGTGTTCACGAACTGCGGCGGCACCGGCGCACCGCCCGGACCGGCCTCCACCGGCACTGCCACGATGTTCGCCGTCCCGTACTGCACACACAGCGCCTTGCCGAAGTCCGTACCCATCACGAGGTACGACCCCGCGTCCGCCGCCGGCTGCACCCCGCGCTCGGCCGCCAGCTCCGCCAGCGTCGGCACCGGACGGCCCGGCTGCGCCTGCGCCCAGAAGAACGGGCCCATGTCCACCGGCAGTCCGGCCACCACCAGGGTGTGCGCCACGACCGGCGGCACTCCCTGCCGCGACACCGCCTGCTGCTCGAACCGGAAGACTCCGGGCCCGAACGCCGCCGCCAGCTCCTGCCCGACGGCCTCCGGCGGCACCGGCGGCGCGACCTGCACCGGCGGCAACGGCGCCCGCACCGGCGCGGGCCGCGCGGGACCGTCCGCCACCTGGTGCAACTCACCCTGATGGGCCAGCAGCTGCCGCATCCCCTGCTGCCGGCTCGCGTGGTCCGCGCCGTACGGCGCGATGCTCGTGATCCGCGCCTGCGGCCACTGCTCCCGGATCATCCGCGCGCAGTAGGCACCCGGCAGCTCGCACGACTCCAGCTCCGTGTGCAGCTCCAGCACCTGGTCCGGCGGCACGTTCATCGACCGCAGCTCGTGGAAGATCTGCCACTCCGGATGCGGCGTGCCCGGCGCCGAACGCCGGATCAGCTGCTGCTCCGAACCGTCCTGCGCGCGGTAGCGCAGCACCGCCTGGTAGCCGGGGCCGACCGTCGGCTGCCCGCCCTGCGGATACCCGTACGCCGCGGGCTGCCCCGGCATGGGGGCGGCCATCCCGGCGGGGGGCATCGGCGGCGGACCACCGGGAACCCCGGGGGGCATGCCCGGAGCACCGGGAGCGGCCGGCGGCGGGGGCGCGCCTGGCCCGCCCACGGGGGGCGCCGCCAGCATGGTCTCCGCCTGGTGTACGGCAGCACGGGCACCGGGCCCCGCGGGGGCACCCGGCATGCCCGGGGCCGCAGGGGGCTGGGGCGCGCCGGGGGCGGCGGGCATGCCGGGAGGACCCGGAACGCCGGGCGGGGCCGGCGCGTTGGGCGGGGCCGGGACACCAGGCGGGGTCGGCACACCGGGCGGGGTCGGCGTCCCCGGGGGCGCGGGAGGCGCCGGAGGCCGGGGGGCGCCAGGGCCCATCTGACTGGGATCGGCCAGCATCGTGGCCGCGTGGTGCACGCCGCCCGGAGGCGTCGTGGGCGGCGTGGGAGCACCGGGCGCACCCGGAGCGCCAGGAACACCCGGAACACCCGGAACACCCGGAGCACCCGGCGTACCGTCCTGCCCCTCAAGCCCCTCCGGCCCGAGCGCGGACACCATGCGCGTCGGCACGTACCCACCCGACGACGCGCCCGGCGTCCCCGGGGCGCCCGGCGGCGGAGGCGGCGCCCCCACCCCGCCGCGCGCCTTCTTCGGCGGCGGCGCGGCCTTGCTCGTCGCGGCGTCCGCGATGTCCCCGGCGTTCGGCGCGAGCCGGCGCTCGGACGCACCCGGATCAGCCGCACCCCCCGGACCCGCCGGAGGCTGCGGCGCGTTCGGGGCGCCCGGCGCCTGCGGGTAGCCGTAGACCGGCGCACCGGGCGCAGGAGTGTCGGAGCCCGCCGGCGCCTGCGGATAGCCGTAGGCCGGGGCGCCCGGAACCGGCGGCGGGGGCGGGGCACTGCCCTGCGGCACACCGGGCACCGGAGGAGGCGTACTCCCCGCCGGCGCGCCCGGCGCACCACCGGGAACGGGCGAACCACCCTGTACGCCCGGCGCGTTCGGCACGTCCAGCGCCGGTGCGACCGTCGTGCGCGGCAACTGGCTGCCGCCCGACATCAGCGCCGTCTTCGCGTCCGGCACGGAGGCCGGCGGCCGCGGCACGTCGTCGGAACCGCCGAGCGGCGGCGCGAACACCGTCGCGGGCAACGGCACCGAACGGTCGTCGTCCTCACCGCCACGCCCGTTCGTGTCCGTACCCGCCCACGGGGTCGCCCCCACGGGCGCGTCCACCGGAGCGGGAGCGGGGGGAGACACCGGCGCAGGGGCAGGCGCAGGGGCAGGAGCCGCGGGCTCGGCCGGCTCGGCCGACTGCCGCCGCTCCCCTATCCCCATCTTGTCCGCCGCCTCCTGCAACCACTCCGGCGGAGTCAGCAGGAACGACGTCTGATTCAGGTCCAACCGCGCCGCGGCCGGCGCCGGCACCGCGTCCTCGGGCCCGTCGGGACGGCCGTACTCCTCCTCGTACCGGCGGATCACCTCGCCCACCGGCAGCGCGGGCCACAGCGTGGCCTCACCGCTGTCCCGGGCGATGACCAGCCGCTGCGCGCCCGCGTCCGACCGCGGCCCCTCCGCCCGGTCCTCGCCCCACACCACGAACCCCAGCTCGAACTCCCGCACCCGCACCTCACGGTGCTGATACGCGGGCACATCGCCGTTGATCCACTCCTCGGCGCGCTCCTGCGCCTGCGCGTACGTCACCATCGCCGTCAGCTCACTCCCCCACCGGGCCGGAAGACACCGGGACGACACGCGCGAAACCGCCGTCCACCATCAGATTCGCCACCGTCTCCAACTCCGGCGGATTACCCGCCAGACGGGACAGGAAGGCATCGAAGTCGTCCCCGCACGGCAGCAGCAGACGCTCCACCCGCTCCGCCGGCGGCCACGACGGATCCACGTCCCGCACGTCGTCGTACGCGCAGAACCACACCGAACCGGTCCGCTCGCCCTTCACCTTCACCGCGAGCAACCCGCCCTGCACGAAAGCCACCCCGAGGTAGTCCTTCGTCAGATGGTCGCGCAGACACTTGTTCACATAGACCAGGTCGTTGACCGCGGCCTCGTCCCGCACCGTGAAGAACGGCTGGTCCACCAGCAGCCCCAGCCCGGCGTCCAACGCCGTGCCCACCGGAGCACAACCACCCGCCGCCTTCAGGAAGGCACGGTAGGCACCCGGCAACCGGTACCCCAGATCCTCCTCGACGCCCTGCACCTGCGCCTCGCTCACCGCCACACCCGACTTCGGCAGACCGAAATGCGCCGGCCGCGTCTCCTGCAACGGCCGCGTACCCCGCTTGCCGTGATCCACCGGCGCCGTCGCCACCCCACCGTGGTGCCGCAGCAACGCCTTCACGTCGACCGGGACCAACTCCAGCCGCCGCGTGCCCGCCACGTGATGCCACGTCCAGCCGTGCGGCGTCGCCACATCCGGCACCGTGTCCCACCACTCGTGCCCCGACGCCGCCAGCGCCGCGTTCGCCGACACGTAGTCCGTCAGCCGCAACTCGTCGACGCCGAAACCCTCCGGCGGCTCCGCGATCTCCACCGCCACCCGCGCGTACGGCGAGAAATCCGGGAACCCCCGCTCGTCGACCCGCACCCCACCGGGGTGACGCGCCGCCCGCACCGGATCCGGGAAGTGCACGACCTGCCCGGCATACGCCGCGTTCGGCGGCACGGCCTGTCCCCCCTGGCGGCCGGGAGGTGTCCCCAGCCCGAGCCGACCTGTCGTCATGGCGGTTGCCCCCTGGGCGTTCTCTTGAGCCTGAACGGCGGTGTCCATCACGGATGCCGACAGCCTAAGCGGTACCCGAACCCCGGTCACCGGCCCACCACATCCCCGCGCCACCCACCACGACCGCCACCCACCACCCCCACCCCACCTCCGTGACCGGCCGTCACCCCACCGTGACCGAACCCACCCCTCACGGGCGTGTCGCGCCGCCCCAGCTTCCGTGCGGCCCACGGCATTTGGCACCCTGTGTCCTTCGGGGGACAGCCCGGGGAGGGAAAGCCAACATGAATACCTTGCAGACCGGAGGTACCGACGTGCGCGCCGGCGACCCTCGCATCGGCTGGAGCGGCACCGAGACACCCGCCGCCCCCGCCCTCCGGCAACGCCGCGACGGCATCCTGCCCACCGTCGCCGCGGCCCTCTCCGTACACGGCACCACCCTCACCGGCACCGCCGCCCGCGGCGAGGACCCCCCCACCCTCCACCCCCTCGTCCAGGACTTCCTCGACACCCTCCCCAGCGGCCAACGCGACCGCTTCACCGGCCGCTGCGCCGAGGCCATCCTCATCTCCCGGCACCTCGCCGCCGCCGACGCCACCCGCAGCAAACGCGCCGCCCGCAAACCCATGACCAACGGCGAGGCCCGCAAAGCCCTCAAACACGCCAAGCTCACCGCCCGCCGCATACGCGAGGACGGCGACCCCCTGCACGGCAGCTTCGCCACCCCCTGCCGCGCGTGCACCGCCCTCATCGCCCACTTCGGCGTCCGCGTCGTCGACCCCACCGCCACCGGCTGACCGCACGGACACCCCGTACCACCCCACCAGCACGACGAACGAAGGGCAGATGCACCCCGACCGCACCTCCACCACGCGCTTCGCCGTACCCGTCGACGCCGCCCTGCGCGCCGCCGGCTGGCAACCCGGGCGCTGGGACATAAAGCAGGCCGAGATCTGGGCCGACACCCTGCGCGAACACACCTCACCCGCCGGCCACCAGCACACCGTCTTCCCCGCCGCCGTCGAGGCCTGGGCCGAATTCGGCGGCCTGCGCATCGCCCCCGGCGGCAACGGACGCCAGATCGCCCCCGCCACGCTCCACCTCGACCCCCTCAACGGCCGCCACCTCGCCCGCACCCTCGGCGACCTCGGCCGCGCCCTCGGCACCGAGCTCTGCCCCCTCGGCACCGAGCCCGACACCACCACCGCCCTCGCCATCGACGCCGAAGGCCGCGTCTACGCCCTCGACCACACCGGCGACTGGTACCTCGGCCCCGACATCGACCACGCCCTGGCCGCGCTCATCACGGGGATAGAACCGGTACGGCTCACGGCGGGGTGAGCACGGGCAGGGACCGAGGGCCGCGGAAGAAGAAGGGGACGAGGGCAGAACGGACCCCGGCCCGGACCCACGCCGGACCGAGGCCGGACCGGGCCGGGCCGGGCCGGGTCCTACGCCGCCGGGATCACCGCCGACACCCGGAAACCCCCCGCGTCCGTCGGACCCGACACGAACACCCCGCCCAGCGCCAGCACCCGCTCCCGCATCCCCAGCAGGCCATTGCCACCCGACGGCAGCCCCGCCGCCGACGCCGAGCCCGGCTCCAGCGGCGGCTCGTTCTCCACCTGCATCGCGATCTCCGACACCCGGTGCGCCAACCGCACATGCGTCTTCGCCCCCGCCGCATGCTTGTGCACGTTCGTCAGCGCCTCCTGCACCACCCGGTACGCCGTCTGCTCCACCTCCGCCGCATACGACCGCACCTCCCCCTCCACCGACAGGTCCACGGCCATCCCCGCCGCCGCCGACTGCCCCAGCAACTCCTCCAGCTCCGACAGACACGGCCCCTCGCCGGCCTCCTCGACCACCCGCGAAGCCGCCGCCGCGGCCGCCGCGGCCGCCTGGCCCACCGCCGCCAACGGCACCCCCACCGCCCGCCGGCCCGCGACCTGGTCCGCGTCTCCCGACCGCAGCACCCCGAGCATCTCCCGCAACTCCGTCAACGCCTGCCGGCCCATGTCCCCCACCAGCGCGGCGTTGCGCACCGCCTTCTCCGGATCCTTACGGGCCACCGCCTGCAACGCCGCCGCGTGCACCACCATCAGACTCACCCGGTGCGCGACCACGTCGTGCATCTCCCGCGCGATCCGCGTCCGCTCCTCGTTGCGCGCCCACTCGGCCCGCTCCTCCGCCCGCTCCGCGAGGAGCTGAAGCTCCCGCTCCAGGCTGTCCGCCCGCTCCCGCAGGCTCTCCATCAACCGCCGCCGCGCCCCCACGTACAGCCCCAGCAGCACCGGCGGAGCCGTCAGCCCCAACGCCGTCGCCACCGCGGCGAACGGCACGAACCAGTCACCGAGCGTCAGATCGCCCCGCGCCATGTCCTGCTGGACCCGTACGAACGTCACCACCGCCTTGCCCGCCAGCGCCATCCCCGACAGCACCCCGATCACCCGCCGCGGCACCTCCGCGGCGGCCAGCGTGTACAGGCCGACGATGCCCAGCAGGAAACCCATCTGCGCCGGGATCACCGCGATCCCCACCAGGACCACCGCGACCGGCCACTTGCGCCGCACCAGCAGCACCACACCGGCCACGACACCGAACAGGACGCCCGTCCACACCGGGATCCCCGCGTCCCGGGCGAAACCGATCCCCTCCGCGCCGCACTCCAGCGCGGACGCCAGCGCGAGCGCGCCGTCGAACACCGCGCTGCGCCGGCGTGGCCACCACCAAGGGCCGGTCAGCGCCCTGGCGTGCTCTTCCCCCGTCATGGTCATGCGTCCAGCCTACGGGCGACGGGTACGGCTTTTCCGGTGACTTTCGCCTACCTCCACACACCACACTCCGTGACCAGACGGCGTCGAAACCTCCCGCTATCCCTCGAACTGGTGAACTCGCTCCGTTCGATCCCGGAACCATGCATTCCGCCCGGACGGTATGCCCATGACGCACACCCACGGCAAATACGCCGACTTCGAGGGCCTGCGGGAGCGGGCGGTGGCGCTGCGGCGGGCGGGACTCAGCCTCCGGCAGATCCGCGATCAACTGAAGATCTTCAGGTCGAGCTGCGCTGCTCCAAGAGTTCGATCTCGCTGCGGGTACGGGACCTGCCGAAGCCAGAGTCGAAGTGCACGCCGGAAGAACAGCGGGCCCAGATGAACGCGGGGCTGGCAAAACTGCGGGCATCCCAGGACCGAGAGAGGGCGGCGGCGAAACAGGAGGCGGCAGCCGTCATCGGCGAACTGACAGACCGGGAACTCTTCGTCACGGGCGTCGCCCTCTACTGGGCAGAGGGTGCCAAGTCCAAGCGCCACCGCCGAGACAGGCAGAGCGCCGCCTTGTACCGTCGCATGGAAGGCGCTTGGTACGGCATAGTAGGAGGCGCCGTTCGACAGCCGGACCGAATGTCCGGTTTAGTCGAACATGTTCCCCCGTGGTGTAATTGGCAGCACTGTGGCTTTTGGTGCCATCTGTCCGGGTTCGAGTCCTGGCGGGGGAGCAACTGCCGAGTTCGGGTCCTGACCGGCCACCACCCCTCAGGGCCCGCCCCCATACCCCCCAAACCCCGCCCCGGTATCCTGCGGCTGTTCCCACCCTCAGAGCCGAAGGGCAAACCGTGAGTGCCATCCGCCCGGCAGCCGTCGTCGTTCTCGCAGCGGGTGAGGGCACCCGTATGAAGTCGGCGACACCGAAGGTGCTGCACCAGATCTGCGGCCGCTCCCTGGTGGGCCATGTGCTCGCCGCCGCCCGAGAGTTGAAGCCCGCGAACCTGGTCGTCGTCGTCGGCCACGCCCGCGAGCAGGTCACCGCGCACCTCACGGAGACCGACCCGGCCGTCCGCACCGCCGTGCAGGAGCAGCAGAACGGCACCGGACACGCCGTGCGGATGGGGCTGGAGGAGCTGGGCGGCCCGGTGACCGGCACCGTGGTCGTCGTCTGCGGGGACACCCCGCTGCTGACCGCCGAGACCCTTCAGCTGCTCACCCAGACCCACCACGCCGACGGCAACGCCGTGACCGTGCTGACCGCCGAGGTCCCGGACGCCACGGGTTACGGCCGGATCGTGCGGGACGAGGCCTCGGGCGCGGTGACCGCGATCGTGGAGCACAAGGACGCGAGCGAGGCCCAGCGGGCGATCCGGGAGATCAACAGCGGGGTGTTCGCGTTCGACGGGCGGCTGCTGGCGGACGCGCTGACGAAGGTGCGCAAGGACAACAGCCAGGGTGAGGAGTACCTGACGGACGTCCTGGGGATCCTGCGCGAGGCCGGGCACCGGGTCGGCGCGTCGGTGGCGGCCGACCACCGGGAGATCGCCGGAATCAACAACCGGGTGCAGCTGGCGGAGGCCCGCCGGATCCTGAACGACCGGCTGCTGACGCGGGCGATGCTGGACGGCGTCACCGTCGTGGACCCGGCGACCACCTGGGTGGACGTGACCGTGACGTTCGAGCGGGACGCGGTGGTGCATCCGGGCACGCAGCTCACCGGCACCACGCATCTCGCGGAGGGCGCGGAGGTCGGCCCCAACAGCCGGCTGAAGGACACCAAGGTGGGCGCGGGGGCGCGGGTGGACAACACCGTGTCGGACGGGGCCGTGGTGGGCGCGGACGCGAGCGTGGGGCCGTACGCCTATCTGCGTCCGGGGACGCGGCTCGGCGCGAAGGGCAAGATCGGGACGTACGTCGAGACGAAGAACGCGCGGATCGGTGAGGGCACGAAGGTGCCGCACCTGTCGTACGTGGGCGACGCGACGATCGGTGAGCACACGAACATCGGCGCGGCGAGCGTGTTCGTGAACTACGACGGTCAGGACAAGCACCACACCACGATCGGGTCTCATTGCCGTACGGGTTCGGACAACATGTTTGTGGCGCCTGTCACGGTCGGGGACGGCGCGTACACCGCCGCCGGGTCCGTGATCACGAAGGACGTGCCGCCCGGTTCGCTGGCCGTGGCCCGTGGTCAGCAGCGGAATATCGAGGGGTGGGTGGCGCGGAAGCGGCCGGGGAGCGCGGCGGCGAAGGCGGCCGGGGAGGCGTCCCGGCAGGGCGTTGACGAGGACTGACCGGAAACGAGTGCGTCAAACTCGGCGTACCGTGATAAGTGCACATCCGGACGTGTGCACCCGCACCCCTACCAGCTGATTCGGCCTCTCACGCTCGGACGGGAGGCCGGTCGAGCAGTCGGCTGGGTTGAGACAACCTCTGAGGAGACAGTGCTGTGACCGGGATCAAGACGACCGGCGAGAAGAAGATGATGTTCTTCTCCGGCCGCGCCCACCCCGAGCTTGCCGAGGAGGTCGCCCAGCAGCTGGGTGTCGGGGTCGTCCCGACGAAGGCCTTCGATTTCGCCAACGGTGAGATCTACGTTCGTTACCAGGAGTCGGCCCGCGGCGCGGACTGCTTCCTGATCCAGAGCCACACTGCTCCGATCAACAAGTGGATCATGGAGCAGCTGATCATGATCGACGCGCTGAAGCGTGCGTCGGCTCGCTCCATCACGGTGATCGTGCCGTTCTACGGTTACGCGCGCCAGGACAAGAAGCACCGGGGTCGTGAACCGATCTCGGCGCGTCTGATCGCGGATCTGATGAAGACGGCGGGTGCCGACCGGATTCTGACGGTGGATCTGCACACGGACCAGATCCAGGGCTTCTTCGACGGTCCGGTGGACCATCTGTTCGCGCTGCCGCTGCTGGCGGACTACGTGGCCGAGCAGGTGGACCGGAACAAGCTGACGGTGGTCTCGCCGGACGCGGGCCGGGTGCGGGTGGCGGACCGGTGGTGCGACCGGCTGGGTGCGCCGCTGGCGATCGTGCACAAGCGGCGTGACAAGGACGTGGCGAACCAGGTGACCGTCCACGAGGTCGTGGGTGAGGTCAAGGGCCGCGTGTGCGTGCTGGTGGACGACATGATCGACACCGGTGGCACGATCTGCGCCGCCGCGGACGCGCTGTTCGCGCACGGGGCCGAGGACGTCATCGTGACGGCGACGCACGGTGTGCTGTCGGGTCCGGCGGCGGACCGGCTGAAGAACTCGCGGGTGAGCGAGTTCGTGTTCACGAACACGCTGCCGACGCCGGCGGAGCTGGGCCGGGACCAGGACAAGATCACGGTGCTGTCGATCGCTCCGACGATCGCGCGTGCGGTGCGTGAGGTGTTCGAGGATGGTTCGGTGACCAGCCTCTTCGACGAGCAGTGAGGTTTCTGCCGGCCGGTCCTCCCGGCTAGCTGAAGATCGTTTTGGGTGCGGCCTCCCGGTCCGGGTAAACTTCTGGAGTTGCTCGGCGAGGGAGGCCGTACGCATGCGTACGGCGGTCCGTTATCGACGCGCTCTTCGTAGCAGGCCGTTCGTGGCCGGGTGACCACGTCCGTTCCCAGTTACTACGAGGAGTGATCCCTATGTCCGAGGTGAAGATCGCCGTCGAGTCCCGCACCGAGTTCGGCAAGGGTGCGGCCCGCCGCATCCGCCGCGAGAACAAGGTTCCGGGTGTTCTGTACGGCCACGGTTCCGACCCGCTGCACCTGACCCTGCCGGGCCACGAGCTGCTGCTGGCGCTGCGTACGCCGAACGTCCTGATCTCCCTGGACATCGACGGCAAGACCAACGAGCTGGCGATCCCGAAGTCCGTGGTCCGCGACCCGCTGAAGGGCTTCCTGGAGCACGTCGACCTGCAGCTGGTCAAGCGCGGCGAGAAGGTCACGGTCGAGATCCCGGTGCACACCGAGGGCGAGCTGGCCCCGGGTGGCAACCTGCTGGAGCACGTCCTGGCCGCGCTGCCGGTCGAGGCCGAGGCCACGCACATCCCGGAGTCGGTCACCGTCTCCGTGGAGGGCCTGGCGGCCGGTGCCTCCATCCACGCCAAGGACATCACGCTGCCGAACGGCGTGTCCCTGACCGTCGAGGAGGACGCGGTCGTGCTCCAGGTCCTGCAGGCGCAGGCCGAGGAGACCGCGGGTGAAGAGGCCGCCGCGGGCGAAGAGGCCGCCGAGGCCTGACCGGCGGTTCGGCCGTGACAGAGCTTGGCCCTCGTCGGTAGGCGCCCGGCGCTGTCGGCTGTGCCCACCCGTTCCGCCTTGCGGAACGACTGCCCACAGCGGTATACAGCCGCTGCTTCCCCCGGGGAGCAGCGGCTGTATCGCATTTGAGGAGACATGGACGTGACCACCCCCGCCAGTGCCCCCTGGTTGGTTGTCGGGCTCGGGAATCCCGGGCCGGAGTACGCGATGAACCGGCACAACGTCGGTTTCATGGTGGCGGACCTGCTCGCGCAGCGGATCGGGGGGAAGTTCAAGCGGGCGGGGAAGGCTCAGGCGCAGGTGCTGGAGGGCCGGATCGGTCCCGCGGGCCCCGCCAACCGCCGGGTGATCCTGGCGAAGCCGATGTCGTACATGAACCTGTCCGGTGGCCCGGTGAACGCGCTGAAGGACTTCTACAAGGTGCCGGTGGCGAACATCGTGGCCGTGCACGACGAGCTGGACATCGACTACGGCACGCTGCGGCTGAAGCTGGGCGGCGGTGACAACGGGCACAACGGCCTGAAGTCGATGACGAAGGCGATGGGCGCGGACTACCACCGGGTCCGGTTCGGGATCGGCCGTCCGCCGGGCCGTATGCAGGTGGCGGACTTCGTGCTGAAGGACTTCTCCTCGGCGGAGCGCAAGGAGCTGGACTACTTCGTGGACCGTGCGGCGGACGCGGTGGAGGCTCTGGTGATCGAGGGCCTGGAGCGGGCGCAGAGCACGTACAACTCCTGAGCGGGGTGTCCGGGGTGCGTACACCTCCGGACTTGTACGGCTATGCCGCCCGGCCGAGTTGACCGGTCGCGGGGGTATGGCCAATGATCCCGGCCATGCCTGCCACCGCCAGCCGTTCCGCTGTCCAGGCGTCCGTGTCCGCGTTGCGGTTCGGGCGGGTCGCGTTGATGGGCGCGCTCGCCGCGCTGATCGTGTTCGCGGGGCTGTGGGGTTCCTGGGGGAACGCCCAGCATGTGCTGCTGACCAAGGGCCGGGAGCAGGGCACGGTGCGGGTGACCGCGTGTGCGGACCACGTGTGCGGCGGTCCGTTCACGCCGACGTCGGCGGGGGCGCGGGCCCGTGCGCGGGTGGAGCTCACGGAGACGGTCGCGGTGCGCAAGGGGCGGACGTACGAGGTGGTGCTGAAGCCGGGCGGCTCCGAGGCGCTGCGTTCGGGTCCGGCGGGGATCCTGTACGCCTGGGTGCCGCTGGGCGGGGCGTTGCTGCTGGCCTCGGTGGTGGTCGCGGGCGGTATGCGGCTGAGGCGGGTGGCGTGGGGGCTGGGGCTGTCGGGGCTCGCGGTGCTGACGGCGGCGTTCGTCGCGGTGCAGTGAGGCGGGACGTGAAATGAGGGTGCCCCCGGGGTCGTACGACCTCGGGGGCACCCTCGTGTGTGTGCCGGTCAGCCGGTGTTGCGCAGGCCCGCCGCCACGCCGTTGACGGTGAGGAGCAGGGCGCGGGAGAGCAGCGGGTCGGGGTCGGCGCCGGCGGCGGCCTCGTCGCGCTGGCGCTTGAGCAGGGCGACCTGGAGGTAGGAGATGGGGTCCAGGTAGGCGTCGCGGATGGTGAAGGTCTGCTTGAGGACGGGCTGGGCGTCGAGGAGTTCGTCCTCGCCGGTGATGCGCAGGACCTCGTGGAGGGTGAGTTCGTGTTCGGCCTTGATGGTGTCGAACACGTGCTTGAGTTCGTCGGGGACGAGGGTGTCGACGTAGTGCTGGGCGATCCGCAGGTCGGTCTTGGCGAGGGTCATCTCCACGTTGGAGATGAAGTTGCGGAAGAAGTGCCACTGTTCGTGCATCTCGGCGAGGACCGCCTCGCCTTCCTGCCGCAGGCCCGCCTCGCGCAGGGCCTTGAGGCCGGAGCCGACGCCGAACCAGCCGGGGACGATCTGCCGGGACTGGGTCCAGCCGAACACCCAGGGGATGGCGCGCAGTCCGTCGAGCGAGACGCCCGAGCCGGGGCGGCGGGAGGGTCGCGAGCCGAGGTGCAGGTCGGCGAGCTGGTCGACCGGCGTGGAGGCGAGGAAGTACGTCGGCAGGTCGGGGTCCTCGACCAGGCGGCGGTAGGCGGCGTGGGCGGCGTCGGAGACGACGTCCATGGCCGCGTCCCAGCGGGCGCGGGCCTCGTCGGACTGGCGGGGCGCGGTGTGCAGGGCGGAGGCCTGGAGGGTGGCGGCGACGGTGAGTTCCAGGTTCTCCCGGGCCAGGGCGGGGATCAGGTACTTGTCGGAGATGACCTCGCCCTGTTCGGTGACCTTGATCTCGCCTTCGAGGGTGCCCCAGGGCTGGGCGAGGATGGCGTCGTGGGAGGGGCCGCCGCCGCGGCCGACGGTGCCGCCGCGGCCGTGGAAGAGGCGCAGGCGTACGCCGTAGCGGTGGGCGACGTCGCGCAGCCGGCGCTGGGCGCGGTGGATCTCCCACTGGCTGGTGGTGATGCCGCCGAACTTGGAGGAGTCGGAGTAGCCGAGCATGACCTCCTGGACGTCGCCGCGCAGCGCGACCAGGCGCCGGTAGGACGGGTCGGAGAGCATCTCCTCCAGGATGGTGTCGGCGGCGCGCAGTTCGTCGGTGGTCTCCAGGAGGGGGACGATGCCGATCTTGGCCCAGCCGGCGTGCAGGTCGAGGAGTCCGGCCTCGCGGGCGAGGACGGCGGCGGCGAAGACGTCGTCGGCGCCCTGGCACATGGAGATGATGTAGGACTCGATGACCTCGGGGCCGAAGACGTCGAGGGCCTTCTTGACGGTCTCGAAGACGCCGAGGGTCTTGGCGCCGGCGGCGTCGACGGGGGCCGGGGTGGAGGCGAGCGGCCGGCGGGAGCGCAGCTCCTTGGCGAGGAGTCTGGTGCGGTAGTCGCGGGGCATGTCGGCGTAGCGCCAGGATTCCTCGCCGAGCCGGTCGAACAGCTGGCCGAGGGCGTGGTGGTGGGCGTCGGCGTGTTCGCGGACGTCCATGGTGGCGAGCTGGAGGCCGAAGGCGGCGAGGGTGCGGATGGTGCGGCTGAGGCGGCCGTCGGCGAAGAGGGCGCCGCGGTGCCGGCGCAGGGATTCCTGGACGAGGCGCAGGTCGGCGAGGAGTTCGCCGGTGCCGAGGTAGTCGCGGCCTTCCTCGTGGGGGATGCCCTTGGCGAGGCGCAGCTTGGTGTTCTCCAGCTTCTGCCGGATGCAGGTGGCCTTGAGGCGGTAGGGCTCTTCGGCGTTGAGGCGCTTGTAGCGGGGGCTGATCTCGGGCAGCCGCTCCAGGTCGGCGCGCAGGGAGTCGAGGAGTTCCTCGGTGGCTCCGGTGTAGCGGATGGAGTTGGAGAGGAGTCCGCGCAGTTCGTCGATCATCTCCAGGGCGTCGTTGATGCCGTGTTCGTGCTGGAGGATGAGGACGTCCCAGGTGACCTGGGGGGTGACGTTGGGGTTGCCGTCGCGGTCGCCGCCGATCCAGGTGCCGAAGGTGAGGGGGCGGGTGTCGTCGGGGAGGCGGACGCCGACGCGCTCCAGTTCCGCGGTGAGGTCCTCCAGGACGTCGCCGACGGCGTCGGCGTGCAGTTCGTCCAGGTAGTAGATGGCGTTGCGGGCCTCGTCGGCGGGTTCGGGGCGTACGACGCGCAGCTCGTCGGTCTGCCAGACGAGGTCGATGTTCTCGGCGAGGCGGACGTCGTGGCGGCGGCGGTCGGAGTCCAGGACGGGGGTGTCCAGGAGGGCCGCGATGCGCCGGAGCTTGTTGAGGACGGAGCGGCGGGCGGCCTCGGTGGGGTGTGCGGTGAAGACGGGCCGGACGTTGAGGTTGCGGACGGTGGACCGCAGGTGCTCGGGGTCGGCGTCCTTGAGGCGGTCGGCCGTCCGGGCGATGAGGCCGCCCTCGGCGGCGCGCCGGGCGCGCAGTTCGCGGCCTCGGTGCACCTGTTCGGTGATGTTGGCGAGATGGAAGTAGGTGGAGAAGGCGCGCACCAGCTTGGCTGCGGTCTCCAGTTCGGTGCCGCGCAGCAGCTCGGCGGCGGCCTCGCCGTCCTCGCGGGTGAGGCGGCGGACCTTTTCGACCAGATCGAGGAGTTCGGGCCCTTCCTGCCTGACCAGGGTTTCTCCGAGGAGATCACCCAGGCGGCGGATGTCGGCGCGCAGCTCGGTGCTGGTCGTGGTGGTCTGGTCGTCGGCACTGCTCACAGGTGCGGCTCCTTGCAGTGTTGAAGCTCGACTGAGTGGAAACCCGGCCGTCTGCCGCGCGGCCTGGTGCCGCATACGGGCCGGAGCGTCCGGGAAGGAAACTTCAGCGGACCGCGCTGTCCGACCGATTCCAAGGATAGGTGGCGATGGGGACGCGCAGGATCTGGGGCTCTTGCCGCCGCGCGACACGCTGCCATACTTACGATGCCGTAGGTTACGGAACCGTAGGGATGCACGGACTCCTCGCGTCCGGTTCCGGTGGCCCGGCACCCACCCCCGACCCTCGACCCCACAGGGGACGCGCATGACCTCACATTCCGATGTGATCGAAGAATCCCGTAAGGCCACTGACACTTCTTCTCCCCTGGCGACGCTGGGCGGTGAGCAGAAGCGCTCGATCGAGCAGATCACGCTGCTGCTCTTCATCACCGTGCCGTTCCTGGCGCTGGTGGCCGCGGTGCCGCTGGCCTGGGGCTGGGGGGTGAGCTGGCTCGATGTGGGCCTGCTGGTGTTCTTCTACTACCTCGGATGCCACGGCATCACGATCGGTTTCCACCGGTATTTCACCCATGGTTCGTTCAAGGCGAAGCGGCCGCTGCGGATCGCGCTGGCGATCATGGGGTCGATGGCGGTCGAGGGCCCCTTGGTGCGCTGGGTGGCCGATCACCGCAAGCACCACAAGTTCTCCGACGCGGAGGGCGACCCGCACTCCCCGTGGAAGTACGGCGAGACGGTTCCGGCTCTGATCAAGGGCCTGTGGTGGGCGCACATCGGCTGGATGTTCGACGAGGAGCAGACGTCGCAGGAGAAGTTCGCGCCGGATCTGATCAAGGACCCGGCGCTGCGGGCGGTCTCCCGGCTGTTCGTGCTGTGGACGTCGGTGTCCCTGCTGCTGCCCGCGCTGATCGGCGGTCTGGTGACGATGTCCTGGTGGGGCGCGTTCACCGCGTTCTTCTGGGGTTCACTCGTCCGGGTGGCGCTGCTGCACCATGTGACGTGGTCGATCAACTCGATCTGCCACGCGGTGGGCAAACGGCCGTTCAGGTCGCGGGACCGCTCGGGCAACGTGTGGTGGCTGGCGGTGCTGTCCTGCGGCGAGTCCTGGCACAACCTGCACCACGCCGACCCGACGTCGGCGCGGCACGGGGTGATGCGCGGGCAGATCGACTCCTCGGCCCGGTTCATCCGGATCTTCGAGCAGCTGGGATGGGCGTACGACGTGCGCTGGCCGTCACGCTCGCGTATCGATTCGCGCCGCAACTCCGCGGATGACGGCTCCCGGCGCCGGAAGGACACGGCCGAGGCGGCATGATTGACGCCGTGTCGACCGATTCGAGCAGCAACCCAGGAACTGACAAGCAGAAGCGGCCCCGCCGGACCCGTATGACCGGTGCGGAGCGCCGCCAGCAGTTGCTGGAGATCGGTCGCACTCTCTTCGCGGCGAAGGGGTTCGAGGGCACGTCGGTGGAGGAGATCGCGGCGAGGGCCGGGGTCTCCAAGCCGGTGGTGTACGAGCACTTCGGCGGCAAGGAGGGGCTGTACGCGGTGGTGGTCGACCGTGAGATGCGGCGGCTGCTCGACATGGTGACCAGTTCGCTGACGGCCGGCCATCCGCGTGAGCTGTGCGAGCAGGCCGCGTTCGCGCTGCTCGACTACATCGAGGAGTACACGGACGGGTTCCGCATCCTCGTCCGCGACTCGCCGATCCCGCAGTCGACGGGGTCCTTCGCGTCGCTGATCTCCGACATCGCCACCCAGGTGGAGGACATCCTGGGCCGCGAGTTCAAGTCCCGCGGTTTCGACCCGAAGCTCGCCCCCCTCTACGCCCAGGCCCTGGTCGGCATGGTCGCCCTGACCGGCCAGTGGTGGCTGGACGTGCGCCGCCCGAAGAAGGCGGAGGTGGCGGCGCATCTGGTGAACCTGGCGTGGCACGGCCTGGACGGCCTGGAGCAGCGGCCGCGGCTGATAGGCCACCGCAAGGCGTAGGTACGTCCCCGGCTACCGGGGTTCCAGGAACTCCAGCCGGTTGCCCACCGGGTCCTGCGAGTAGAAGCGCAGATGGCCGGGGAGGTTGTCGTCCCAGGTCACGGGCGCGCCCCGGGCGGCGATCCGGGCGGCGTAGGCCTCGATGCCGCGGACCCGGAGGCCCGGGTGGGCCTTTTTCGAGGCGCGGAAGCCGGGTTCGACGCCGAGGTGGAGCCGCACCGACCCTGCCTCGAACCAGCAGCCGCCACGGGCCGCGAGCACCGGCGGCTTGGGGACCTCGGTCATGCCGAGGACTCCGACGTAGTACGACCGCAGGGCGTCCTCCGCTCCGGGCGGCGCCGCGAGCTGTACGTGGTCGACGGCCGCGAGCATGATCACGCCCCCTTCACGGCGACGGCGAACAGGCGGCGGAAGGGCAGCACCGTGCCGTAGGGCGCCCTCGGGTAGGCCTCGCGGAGCAGGTCGCCGTATTCGGCGAGGAACGCGTCCCGGGCTTCGGGGTCGTCGGCGAGCGCGGTCAGGACGGGCCGCAGGCCGGTGCCCTTCATCCAGTCGAGGACCGGGTCCTCGCCCTCCAGGACGTGCAGGTACGTGGTCCCCCAGACGTCGGCGGCGCAGCCGAGGCGGGCGAGCCGGTCCAGGTAGGTGCCGGGGGTGTGCACGGAGTCGGTGCCGCGCAGGACCCCGGTGAGCCGGGCCCGCCAGCGCGGGGTGGCGGCCAGTTCGCGCATGAGGACGTGCTGGGGGGCGTCGAAGTTGTCCGGCACCTGGAAGGCGAGGGTGCCGCCGGGCGCGAGGGCCGCGGTCCAGTCGGCGAGCCGGTCGAGATGCCCCGGTACCCACTGGAGGGTGGCGTTGGAGACGATCAGGTCGTACGGCTCCTCGGGCGTCCAGGTGCGGGCGTCGGCGTGGGCGAAGTCCAGGCGGCCGCCGCCGGCCGTGGGGCCCTCGTGCCCGGTGCGGGCCCGGTCCAGCATCTCGGGCGAGTTGTCGTAGCCGGTGATGTGCGCGGTGGGCCAGCGTCCGGCGAGCGTGGTGGTGACGTTGCCGGGGCCGCAGCCGAGGTCGGCGATGCGGGGCCGGGCGCCCGGCAGGTCGGGGACGCGGGCGAGGAGGTCTGCGAAGGGGCGGGCCCGGTGGCCGGCGTGGCGGAGGTACTGCTCGGGGTCCCAGGTCGGTGTCGTCATGGTGTCCACCTTCCCGCCCCCATTATCTTGATGTCAAGATACTTGAGCAAAAGATACTCGGTTCCAAGAGACTTCACGTCGACACAACCACTACACTGATCTCATGGAGGACGAGGTCGATCGGCTGGTCGCAGCGTGGCGCCGGGAGCGCCCGGACCTCGATGTGGAGCCGCTGGAAGTGCTCAGCCGGGTAAGCCGGCTCGCCCGGCACCTGGACCGCGCACGCCGGCTCGCGTTCGCCGAGCACCAGCTGGAGCCCTGGGAGTTCGACGTGCTGACCGCGCTGCGGCGCGCGGGCACGCCGTACCAGCTCTCCCCCGGGCAGCTGCTGACCCAGACCCTGGTCACCTCGGGCACCATGACCAACCGGATCGACCGGCTGGCGAAGAAGGGCCTGGTCGAACGGCTCCCCGACCCGAGCGACCGGCGCGGTGTGCTGGTGCGGCTGACCGACACCGGCCGGGACCGCGCCGACGAGTCGCTCGCGGGGCTGCTCGCGCAGGAGCGGGCCATCCTCGGCGAGCTGTCCCGGGCCCAGCGGGCGGAACTGGCGGGATTGCTACGCCAGTTGACCGCCCCGTTCGACAACGTCCCCGGCTAGGTCCACCGGGCCCACCCCGGCCCGCCGGGCGAGGGCGACGGCGGCCAGGGTGGAGTGGACACCGAGCTTGCCGAGGACGTTCTGCATATGGGTGCGGACGGTGTGCGGGGAGAGGAACAGCCGTTCGGCGACGGCCTTGCGGCCCAGGCCCGCGACCATGCAGCGCAGCACCTCGCGTTCCCTCGGCGTGAGGGACTCCACCAGGCGCTCGCTCTCGGTGCGGTGCCTGCGCGCGGCGGTCAGCTCCTTGAGCACGCCGGTCAGCAGGGCGGGCGGCAGATGCGTCTCGTCGCGCAGGACGCCCCGGATCACCGCGAGCAGCCGGGACAGGGAGCAGTCCTTGGCGACCCAGCCGCAGGCACCGGCCCCCAGGGCGAGGGCGGCGCGCCGCGGATCGTCCTTCTCGGCGAGCACCACGGTGCGCACGGCGGGCTGGGCGGCCCGCACCCCCGCGACCAGCGAGAGACCGTCGACCAGCCCCTCCTCGTCCGCCTCCCGCACGGGCACCGGCGACCGGCCACCGGTCGGCCGCGTGCCCAGTCCCGCGTCCACGAGCAGGACGTCGTAGCGGCGGCCCTCGGCGACGGCCCGCTCCAGGCAGCGCAGCGCGGCCGGGCCGCTGCCTGCGGCGGCGACCTCGACATCGGGCTCGGCGGCCAGAGCGGCGGCGAGCGACTCGGCGAAGATGCGGTGGTCGTCCACGACCAGGACTCGGATACGAACCACAGAACCCCCTGAACGGCACCGGCCCCCACCGGTCGCTGTATCTCAGCGTACGGATACCGGCACGCAGCGGAAGGAGATTTACAGAACTGGCTTGTCCGGCACGTTTATGGTGTGCCGCATGTTTCGTATCGAGGCGGAAGTCGACAAGGCGCGACAGGATCTGCTCCGGACCCGGCTGATGGACACCAACACGGCGGCCTCCCCGGTCCTCGCGGCCCTGCGCGGCGCCCCCGCCGGACGCGAAGTCCCCCTCCACGTCTGGGCCCTCGATCCCTCCGGTGCCCTCGCGGGCGGTCTGGTCGGCCACACCTGGGCCGGCTGGCTCCACGTCACCTACCTCTGGGTGGACGCCCCGCACCGCGGCACGGGCCTCGGCAGCCACCTCCTGGGCCGGGCGGAGCACCTCGCCGTCACCGACCGCGGCTGCTCGGCGTGCCGCCTGGAGACCTGGGACTTCCAGGCCCCGGACTTCTACCGCGGCCAGGGCTACGAGGTGGTCTGCGAGATCCCCGACTATCCCCCGGGCGTCACCGAGTACACGCTGGTGAAGCGCCTGGTCCGACGGGGGTTCACAGGCGGCGCGCGCCCGCCGACGGCACCGCCTCGAACACCCGCGGAGCCCTGCGGTCCGCCGCCGCGAAGGCCGCCTCCAGGGACGTGGTCAGCGAAGGGACCGCGGCGGACTCCGTGAGGACGATGGCCGAGCCGCCGAAGCCGCCGCCGGTCATGCGGGCGCCGAGGGCGCCGTGCGCGAGGGACGTGTCCACCACGAGGTCCAGCTCCGGGCAGGAGACGCGGAAGTCGTCGCGCAGGGAGGCGTGGCCCTCGGTGAGGATGGGGCCGATGGCGCGGGGGTCGCCGGCGCGCAGCAGCTCCACCGTGCGTTCGACGCGCTCGTCCTCCGTGACGACGTGCCGGACCAGGCGGCGGATCTCCTCCTCGTCGCCCAGGCGGGCGAGCGCCGCGTCCAGGTCGGCGTAGGCGATGTCGCGCAGGGCGTCGACGCCGAGCAGGGCCGCGCCCTTCTCGCAGCCGGCCCGGCGCCTGCCGTACTCGCCGCCGCTGTGGGCGTGCTTGACCTGGGTGTCGACCACCAGCAGGCGCAGGTCCTCGGCCGCGAGGTCGAAGGGGATCTGCCGCCGGGACAGGTCGCGGGTGTCGAGGAAGAGGGCGTGGCCCGGTTCGCAGCACGCGGACGCGGTCTGGTCCATGATGCCGGTCGGCGCGCCGACGTAGACGTTCTCGGCGCGCTGGCAGAGCCGGGCCAGCCTCGGGCGGGAGATTCCGAGGCCGTACAGGTCGTCGAGCGCGAGGGCGATCACGACCTCCAGGGCGGCGGAGGAGGACAGGCCCGCCCCCGCGGGGACGGTCGAGGAGAGGTGGACGTCCGCCCCGGTGATCTCGTGACCCGCCTCGCGCAGGGCCCAGACGACGCCCGCCGGGTACGCCGTCCATGCGGGGTCGCCGCCCGGGGCGAGCGCGTCGAGGCGCAGTTCCACGACGCCCCCGCCCATGTCCGCCGAGTGCAGGCGCAGCAGGCCGTCCGTCCGGCGGGAGACCGCCGCGACCGCCTGGTGGGGCAGGGCGAACGGCATGACGAAGCCGTCGTTGTAGTCGGTGTGCTCGCCGATCAGGTTGACCCGGCCCGGCGCCGCCCACACGCCCTCCGGACGCGCCCCGTACAGCTCGGTGAAGCGCTCGGCGACCTGCTGTGCCCCCACTAGTCCTCCTTGGCCACGTGCTGTGCGAACGCCCAGGCGTCCGCGACGATGCCCGCGAGGTCCGCGCGGGTCGGGTTCCAGCCCAGTTTCTCGCGGGCGCTGTCTGCGGCGGCGACCAGGACGGCCGGGTCGCCGCTCCGGCGCGGGGCGGTGACCTCGGGGATCGGGTGCCCGGTGACCGCGCGGGCGGTCTCGATGACCTGGCGCACGGAGAAGCCGTTGCCGTTGCCGAGGTTGCAGATCAGGTGCTCGCCCGCGCGGGCCGCCGGCAGCGCCAGCAGGTGGGCGTCGGCCAGGTCCGCCACGTGGATGTAGTCGCGCACGCAGGTGCCGTCGGGGGTCGGGTAGTCGTCGCCGTAGACGGAGATGGCGTCGCGGCGGCCCTGGGCGACCTGGAGGACGAGCGGGATGAGGTGCGACTCGGGGTCGTGGCGCTCGCCGTACGCGCCGTACGCGCCCGCCACGTTGAAGTAGCGCAGCGAGACCGCCGCGAGGCCGTGGGCGTGCGCCTCACTGGTGATCATGTGGTCGACGGCGAGCTTGGTCGCCCCGTAGGGGTTGGCCGGGCGGGTCGGGGCGCTCTCCGTGATCGGAACCTGCTCGGGCTCGCCGTAGGTGGCGGCCGTAGAGGAGAAGACCAGCTTGCGCACGCCCGTCTCGCGCATGGCGCCGAGCAGGGCGAGGGTGCCGGCGACGTTGTTCTCCCAGTACTTCTCGGGCTTCGCCACGGACTCGCCGACCTGGGAGAACGCGGCGAAGTGCAGCACGCCGTCATAGGAGGCGTCGAGCCACTTGGCGGCGTCGCGGATATCGCCCTCGACGAAGGCGGCGCCGGCCGGGACGCCCGCGCGGAAGCCGGTGGAGAGGTTGTCGAGGACCGTGACCTCGTGTCCGGCCTCCAGCAGGTGCTGGGCCACCACGCTGCCGACGTAACCCGCGCCACCCGTCACCAGGTACTTCATGAAGTCGCTACCTCTCGCAGTCGCTCGGCCGCCCGTTCCGGCGGCACGTCGTTGATGAACACGCTCATGCCGGACTCGGAACCCGCGAGGAACTTCAGCTTGCCGGAAGTGCGGCGGATGGTGAAAAGCTCCAGATGGAGCGCGAAGTCGTCCCGCGTGACCCCCTCGAACCCGTCGAGCGCGCCGAACGGCGCCTGATGCCAGCCCGAGATGTACGGCGTCGGCGGCTCGCCGGGGCCGAAGATCCGGTCGAAGCGCCTCAAGAGTTCCAGGTACACCTGGGGGAATTCTGTGCGCGCCGCCTCGTCCAGGGCGAGCAGGTCGGGGACGCGGCGCTTGGGGTACAGGTGGACCTCGTACGGCCAGTGCGCCGCGTACGGCACGAAGGCCGCCCAGTGTTCACCCTCAAGGACGACCCGCTCGCCGGCGAGTTCCCGCGCCAGGACCGCGTCGAACAGGTTCTCCCCGCCGGTGGCCTCCTTGTGGGCGGCGAGCGAGCGGAGCATCAGCGCGGTGCGCGGGGTGGTGAAGGGGTAGGCGTAGATCTGTCCGTGCGGATGGCCGAGGGTCACGCCGATCTCGGCGCCGCGGTTCTCGAAGCAGAACACCTGCTCGACGAAGGGGAGTCGCGACAGCTCCGCCGTCCGGTCGGTCCACGCGTCCAGCACCAGGCGCCCCTGTGCGGGGGTCAGGTCGGCGAAGGAGGCGTCGTGGTCGGAGGTGAAGCAGACGACCTCGCAGCGCCCGGAGTCGCCGGCGAGCGAGGGGAAGCGGTTCTCGAAGACGACGACGTCGTACGAGGAGTCCGGGATCTCGCTGAGCCGCTCCCCCTCGGTCGGGCAGAGCGGGCACTGGTCGGCCGGCGGGTGATAGGTCCGGCCCTGCCGGTGCGAGGCGACGGCGACCCGGTCACCGAGGAGCGGATCGCGGCGGATCTCGGAGGTGGTGGCCGTGCGTTCGAGCGGGCGGCGGTCGGCGGCCTCGCGCACGGTGTCGTCCCGCAGGTCGTAGTAGATCAGCTCACGGCCGTCGGCCAGCAGGGTCGGGGTCTTCTTCACGCCGGACTCCTCTCAACAGAATCAAACATAACAGACCACAACCCGACACAGAATCAGATCATCACAATCAAACAAAGAACATCAACAGAAGTGTTCATTTTCTAAACACAGAGGCGTAGGTTCCGCACTGTTCAGTTCGCGCAACGAAGCGAGTTCACATGCACACCCCCACATACGCGCATACGTATCTGGCGGCGGCCGGGCTACGGCTCCCGACCAACTGGCTGGACTACACGATCCTGGCGATCTACTTCGTCGTCGTGCTGGGCATCGGCTTCGCGGCCCGCCGGTCGGTACGGACCAGCCTCGACTTCTTCCTCTCCGGACGCTCGCTGCCCGCCTGGATCACCGGCCTCGCCTTCATCTCGGCGAACCTGGCGGCCACCGAGATCCTCGGCATGGCCGCCAACAGCGCCCAGTACGGCGCCTACACCGTGCACTGGTACTGGATCGGCGCGATCCCCGCCATGGTCTTCCTCGGCCTGGTGATGATGCCCTTCTACTACGGCAGCAAGGTCCGCTCGGTCCCCGAGTTCCTGCTGCTGCGCTTCGACAAGGCAGCCCATCTGCTGAGTTCGATCCTGTTCGCCTTCGCCGCGATCCTGATCGCCGGCGTCAACCTGTACGCCCTCGCGATCGTGGTCGAGGCGCTGCTGGGCTGGCCGCAGTGGGTGGCCATCGTGGTCGCCGGCGCCTTCGTGCTCGCGTACATCACGCTGGGCGGCCTGTCCTCGGCGATCTACAACGAGGTGCTCCAGTTCTTCGTGATCCTCGCCGCGCTCATCCCGATCACCATCCTCGGCCTGCGCAAGGTCGGCGGCTGGGGCGGGCTGACCCACAAGCTCGCCGAGACCCACGGGCACAACTTCACCACCGCGTGGGGCGGCACCGGGATCGGCAGCGCCAACCCGCTCGGCGCGAACTGGCTGACCATCGTCCTCGGTCTCGGCTTCGTGCTCTCCTTCGGCTACTGGACCACCAACTTCGCCGAGGTTCAGCGCGCCCTGTCCGCGAAGAACCTCTCGGCGGGGCAGCGGACGCCGCTGATCGCCGCGTACCCGAAGATCTTCATCGTCTTCCTGGTGATGATCCCGGGCCTGGTCGCGGCCGCGCTCGTGCCGAACATCGGCACCAGCGGCTCCGGTCTCCAGTACAACGACGCCATCCCCTACCTGATGCAGGAGCTGCTGCCCAACGGTGTGCTCGGCATCGCGGTCACCGGTCTGCTCGCCGCGTTCATGGCCGGCATGGCGGCCAACGTGTCGTCCTTCAACACCGTGTTCACCACGGACATCTGGGCGAAGTACGTGGTGCGCGGGCGGGAGGACGCGTACTACGTCCGGTTCGGCCGGTGGATCACCGTGATCGGCGTCTGCGCGTCCGTGGGCACGGCGTTCCTCGCGTCGTCGTTCTCGAACATCATGTCCTACCTCCAGACGCTGTTCTCCTTCTTCAACGTGCCGATGTTCGTCGTCTTCGTCGTCGGCATGTTCTGGAAGCGGGCGTCGGCCAAGTCGGGCTTCTGGGGGCTGCTCGCGGGCACCGTCACCGCGATGGTCAACTACTTCCTCCTCTACAAGAAGGGGATCATCGGCATCCCCTCCGACCAGGGCGCCAACTTCGTCTCCGCGATCGCCGGGTTCGTCGCCGGCGCGGTCGTGATGGTCGTCGTGTCCCTGTTCACCAGCCCGAAGCCGGCGAAGGAGCTCCAGGGGCTGGTCTACGGCACCCGGTCGCCGGGGATGTCCGAGCCGCCGGCGCCCGGTGACGACGCGTGGTACCGCAAGCCGGCCCTGCTGGGCTGGGGCGCGGTCGTGCTCGCCGCCGCCTGCTACATCCCGTTCTCGTTCTGACGCGGGAGGATCGAGGGAACATGTCCGAGAACTCCGAACACCATTACACCGAGGGCGAGATCGCGCGGGAGGTCACCGAGCTGGAGAACAGGTCGGCGACCGCGGCCCGCATCTTCGATCTGCGCCGCATCATCGGCGGGCTCTTCGTGGTCTACGGCGTGATCGTCACGATCGCCGGCATCACGGACTCCCAGGCCGCGATCGACAAGGCCCAGGGCGTCAACATCAACCTGTGGACCGGGATCGGGATGCTGCTGCTCGGCGTCTTCTTCCTGGCCTGGCTGAAACTCCGGCCCACGGCCCCGCCGGTCCCTTCCCAGGAACAACCGGAGGACTAACGCGGCGGGGCCGCCGGGCCCACCCGGTCCAGCAGCCCCGTGCGCGCGGCCAGCGCCGCCGCCTCCAGCCGTGAGCCCACCCCCAGCTTCATCAGCACGCGCTGCACATGGGTGCGGGCCGTGCTCGGGGCTATCCGCATGCCGGAGGCGATGACGCGGGTGTCCTCGCCGTCGGCGACGCGGACGAGGACCTCGACCTCGCGCGGGGTCAGGACGCCGAGCAGGCGCTGGGCCTCGTCGTCGGGCTGGGCGGTGGGGTGGAGGAGCTCGGCGAACGCCTCCTGGAGCAGGGCGGGGGCCACCGCCGACTCCCCCGCCCGTGCCTTCAGGAGCGCGCGCTCGACGCCCTCGATGCGCTCGTCGTGCCGCACGTAACCGGACGCCCCGGCGGCGAACGCGGCGGCGATCCCGCGCGGCGACGGCACCGGGCCGAGCACCACCACCGCCACCTGCGGCCGCTCCCGCTTGATCTTCACCACCGGGTCGAAGACGCCCGGTTCGGCCGGGGCGGCCGTGCCCAGCAGGCACACCTCCGGCGCCCGGGCGATCACCAGGTCGGCCGCGCCCGCGGCGGGCGCGGCCGACGCGAGCACCCGGTGCCCGCGCAGTTTCAGCGCCGATGCCAGCGCCTCCGCGAGCAGGCGATGGTCGTCCACGACCATGAGCCGTACTCCCATAGAGAAACCCCCCAGTCCCGCCCATGGACGCCCCACTATGGACGTCCACCGGCCCGAAGGACAGAGGGCCCCCCGGCACCCCGCCCCTTTGCATGCCCCCGGAAGCTACACGCTTGTTCGACGCCGCGCTGCCCCTGGACAGCAGAAGTGCCCCGGATCGACGACATCCGGGGCACTGCTTGCCGAGTCACCCTTTCGGGTGAACGTGCGGGGGCGGTCAGCCGTCCGTGCCGAAGGCCAGCACCAGGTACGACTTGTCGTCGCCCGGGTCCGCCTTGTCGACGAAGACGTCGGACATGTACAGCCGGCCGTTCGCGTAGAGGATCTCCGCGTAGTCCGGCAGCATGCCGCCCTCCGCCCGCCGGACGCTCTCCGTGGAGGGGTTCTCCAGGAGCTTGGTCTCCTTGAAGGTGGAGCCGTCGATGCTGACGATCTGTCCGCCCTTGTCGTAGGGCGGCTTCTTGTAGGCGATCAGGTTGGGGCCGTCCGTGCGCAGCGGCGACAGCAGGTAGCCGTCCCCGGCCTCGGCGCGCTGGCCGGTGGGCTTGCCGGTGGCCAGGTCGAAGGCGACGACCTCGTTGGTCGTGCTGTAGGAGGTCCCGCTGCCGTCGTGCTCCTCCGTCGGCACGAACAGCTTGCCGCCGCCGACGGCGATCTCGTGGCAGTCCTCGATGCGGGTGATGCCGTCGCAGCGGCCGCCGTAGGTCTTGCCCGGCGCGGAGATCCGGGCGAGCAGCTTGCCGGTCTTGTTGTCGATGGAGAAGTAGTCCGAGATGCCGCTGCCGTCGCCCGCGCTGTCGCCGACGTCGGCGGCCACCACCAGGGGATCGGTGGAGACGACCGAGGCGTACTCGATGCCCGGGTCCATCTTGTACTCGGAGAGGACCTTGCCCGACTTCGGGTCGATGGTCTGGATGGACAGCTGGGTGTTGTCCGAGTCGCCACAGCTGCGCACCGCGACCAGCTTGGCGCCGCCGCCGTAGCCGGCGTCGTAGCAGTCCTCGCCCGGCTTCGGCTGCCACAGCGGCTTGCCGGAGTCGATGTCGAAGGCCGCGCCGCCGTTGCTGTCGCCGAGCGCGACGGTGTGCTGGGACACCGTCACGTTCTGGTAATTGACCGGGTACTCACCGGAGTTGACGGTCCGCGTCCACAGCTTCTTGCCCATGTCGAGGTCGATCGCCGCGATGTCGGAGCAGCCTTCGTACTTCTTGTTCGTCGGCTGGTAGGTGATCGCGGTCTTGTTGTCGTCGGTCAGGTGCCGGCTGGCCGCGCAGACCGGGCCGGGCAGCTTGACCGTCCACAGCTTGGTGCCCTTGACGGGGTCGTAGCCGTCGATCTCGTTGACGCCGGTCTTGGCGTACACCTTGTCGGTCAGCCAGGAGCCCGAGGTGGTCACCGTGTCCTGCACGGAGGGCGTGGGTATCTGGAAGAGGACCTTGGCCGCCGGGTTCGCCGGCGCCTTCTCCTTGCCGCCGGTCGACCCCCCGGAGCCCTTGTCCTGGCCGCCGCCGCTGCCGCCGTTGCCGCCGGAGGAGGAGGCGGTGTCCTGCTTGGTGCCGCCGTCACCGGAGCCCGCGTACCAGATGCCGCCGACGACGATCAGCGCGATGACGACGACCGCCGCGATGACGATGTACAGCGCGGTGTTGTTGCGCCCGCCGCCATTGCCCTGCTGCTGCATCGGCATGGTCGGGGGCTGGCCCGGATAGCCGTAGCCCGGCTGCGCGGACGGCTGCATGGGCTGGGCGGGCATGGCGTACGGGTTCTGCTGCGGCGCCCCGTAGGGGCCGGGGGGCTGCTGGCCGTACGGGTTCGGGGGCGCGGCGGGGTAGCCGTAGCCCGCGGGCTGGGCCGGGGGCGGCGGCTGCGTCGGCTGCGGGTAGCCGTAGCCGGGCCCCGGCTGCGGCGGGGGTCCGGCCGGCTGGGGTTGCTGCGGGGGACCGGCCGGCGGCGGGGGCTGCTTGTCCGGGGAGTGCGGCGGGTTCTGCGGGGCCGGCGGGCCGAAGCCCCCCTGCTGCGGGGGCTGGTTCGGCGGGGGCGGGGGTGGCTGGGTCATGGCTCGGGTACCTCGGTGACACTCGGAAGGCCGGACGGCGGACGGGACGGGCGGAGGGCCGGGAAGCGGGCCGGACTCAGTTGCCGAAGGCCATGATCAGCTTCTCCTTGGCCTCGTCGCTGCCGTTCAGCCGGCCGGACGAGATGATGAAGCGCCCGTCGGCCCAGTCCACGACGCCGTCGAAGAAGGTGTCCTCGATCTCCGCGGTGCCCTGCGGGTTCTGGAGCAGCTTCGTGGTCGTGTGGGAGGAGCCGGTGGTCGGGACCGAGACCACCTGGCCGCCCGCGTCGTACGACGGCTGCACGTACGCGATGAGCTTGCCGCCCTCGACCTTCACCGGGGACATCGGCTCGTCCGCCGGGGACTTGACCCGCCACTTCGCGGTGCCGTCGACGAGGCTGATCGCGACGATCTCGTTGGCGCTGGAGGTCGCGTCCGTGGGCAGGTAGAGCGTGTCGGCGTCGGCCGCGACGCCCTGGCAGCCCTGGAGGTCGCGCTCCAGGATCGCCCAGCCGCAGCTGGGCGAGAACTTCTCGTCGACCTTGACCTGGGAGCGGAACTTGCCGTCCGAGGTGAAGGTGGAGATGTTCCACACCTTCTTGTCCTCGTTGGTCAGGTAGACCACGAGCGGGTTCATCGAGTACACCCGGCTGACCTGCCAGCCCTTCTTGAGGGGCTGGGTCCACTTCACCTTGCCGGTGGCCGGGTCGAGCGCCTGCAACTCGTCGTGCTCGGTGCTGGTCCCGGCCCCGCAGGACGCCACCTGGACGAGCCGGCCGTCGCCGCCCGCGTACCCGGCCGGGAAGCAGGCGTTGCCGTAACGCTTCTTGTCGTACAGCTTCTTGCCGCTGTCGATGTCGTAGGCGGTGCCCGACTCGGAGCGGCCCACCATCAACGTGCCGCCGGCCACACTGAGTTCGACGTTGAGCGCGCTGTCGAACAGCCCGCCGTCGGCGACCTGGGCGGTCCAGCCCTTCTTGCCGGTGGCGAGGTCGAGCTGTTCGAGCTGGTTGCACTTGGCGTTGTCACTGGTGCCGTTCATGTACGCCACGACGACCTTGCCGTCGTCCGACTTCTGCGGGGTGACCGCGCAGATCTTCTGCGGGAAGTCGACGGGGCCCCAGGGGGAGCTGCCGTTGCCGGTGTCGTAGGCGAAGACCTGCTTGTACGCCGCCTTCACCACCGTGTTCCCGGCGATCCACATGCTGGGGGCGTCGGCGCCCGAGCCGGGGGCGTCCGGTGCCGACTTGTACCAGAGCACCTTCGCCTCGCCGGGCGCGCGGCCCTTGTTGAGGTCCTCGGGGTCGTCACCGCCGGTGGACGCGGAGGGCGAGGGGGTGCCGGACCGGGTCGGCGCGCCGCTGCCGCTCTGCTCGGCCACGGGCTTCTTCTTGCCGTCGTCGCCGCCGCTGGTGACGGCGTAGACGGTGCCGGCTATGACGAGCAGCGCGGCCGCCGCGGCGCCCACGATCAGCGCCGTCTTCTTCTTGCCGCCGCCCTGGGGCGGGAAGGGGCCGCCGGGCACGGTGCCGGGGGCACCGGGCGCGCCGGGGTACGGCGGCTGCGGCGGGAAGCCGTAACCGGGCTGGGGCTGCTGCCCGTAGGGGCCCGGCTGCTGCGGATAGCCGTAGGGGCCGGGGGTCCCGGGTGCCGTAGGGGCTCCGTAGGGGCCGGGGGCGCCGGGAGTTCCGGGTGCCGTGGGGGCGCCGTAGGGGCCGGGGGCTCCAGGCGTTCCTGGTGCCGTGGGGGCGCCGTAGGGGCCGGGCTGCTGCGGATAGCCGTAGCCGGGCGCCGGCTGCTGCGGGGGCTGGGGCGGCTGACCCGGCTGCGGCGGCGGGCCGGGCTGGGCCTGGGGCGCGGGCGGGGTCGCGGACGGCTTGGAGAGGACCGTCGGCGGCGGGACGGCCGGGGCCGCGGGGGCGGTGGGCGTCGCCTGCTGGGGCGGGGCGCCGAAGCCACCGTCTTGCGGAGGCTGGTTCCGCGGGTCCCTCGGGTCCCTGGGATCTCTCGGGTCCTGCGGTGCTCCGAAGCCGCCGTCGGGCGACTGGTCGGGCGGCTGAGTCATCAGCGCTCTTCCCCCTCGTTCACTGATTTTTAGCCACGCCCTGAGGTTCTTGACGGACCCAAGGTCGTTGTGGAGACGTTTCTCAGACGGTCTTTCTATCACTCGGCATGGACAGCACAGCGGGCCGGATCCTCCCTGTTCCCAAGGGAGAACCGGCCCGTGATGCCGTCGTTACGCGCCTTCACGCCCCCTTCACGCGGCGCACGCGCGGCCCGTCGGGCGCCGGGGGCGAACCGTCCGCCGCGCTGGCTGATTCGCGGCGGACGGGGTGTTACGCGTCCTCCGCCAGCTCCAGCCAGCGCAGCTCCAACTCCTCGCGTTCGCCGGAGAGTTCCCGCAGTCGGGCGTCCAGCTCGGCCACCTTCGCGAAGTCCGTCGCGTTCTCGGCGATCTGGGCGTGCAGCTTGGTCTCCTTCTCGGAGACCTTGTCCAACTGCCGCTCGATCTTCTGGAGTTCCTTCTTGGCGGCGCGCTGGTCGGCGGCGCTCTTCTCCTGCGTGGCCGGCTTGGGCGCGGCGGCGGCGCTCCGCTCGGCGACCGCCTCCTCCATCCGCCGACGGCGCTCCAGGTACTCGTCGATGCCGCGCGGCAGCATCCGCAGGGCGCCGTCGCCGAGCAGGGCGAACACCCGGTCGGTGGTGCGCTCCACGAAGAACCGGTCGTGGGAGATGACGATCATCGAGCCGGGCCAGCCGTCGAGGACGTCTTCGAGCTGGGTGAGGGTCTCGATGTCGAGGTCGTTGGTGGGCTCGTCCAGGAAGAGCACGTTGGGCTCGTCCATCAGCAGCCGCAGCAGCTGGAGGCGGCGGCGCTCACCGCCGGAGAGGTCCCCGACCGGCGTCCACTGCTTCTCCTTGCCGAACCCGAAGGTCTCGCACAGCTGACCCGCGGTCATCTCGCGGCCCTTGCCGAGGTCGACGCGCTCGCGCACGCGCTGCACGGCCTCCAGGACCCGCCAGGTGGGGTCGAGTTCGGCGACCTCCTGGGAGAGGTAGGCGAGCTTGACCGTCCGGCCGACGGCGATCCGGCCGGCGGCCGGCTGCTCCTCGCCCTCGGTGCGGGCGGCCTCGGCCATGGCGCGCAGCAGCGAGGTCTTGCCGGCCCCGTTCACGCCGACGAGGCCGATCCGGTCGCCGGGGCCGAGCTGCCAGGTGAGGTGCTTGAGCAGCACCTTCGGGCCGGCCTGGACGGTGACGTCCTCCAGGTCGAAGACCGTCTTGCCGAGCCGGGAGGAGGCGAACTTCATCAGCTCGCTGCTGTCGCGGGGCGGCGGCACGTCGGCGATCAGCTCGTTGGCGGCCTCCACCCGGAAGCGGGGCTTGGAGGTACGGGCGGGCGCGCCGCGGCGCAGCCAGGCCAGCTCCTTGCGGATCAGGTTCTGCCGCTTGACCTCTTCGGTGGCGGCGATGCGCTCGCGCTCGGCGCGCGCGAAGACGTAGTCGGAGTAGCCGCCCTCGTACTCGTACACGTCGCCGCGCTGCACGTCCCACATGCGGGTGCAGACCTGGTCCAGGAACCAGCGGTCGTGGGTCACGCAGACCAGCGCCGAGCGGCGGGTCTGCAGGTGCCGGGCGAGCCAGGAGATGCCCTCGACGTCGAGGTGGTTGGTGGGCTCGTCCAGGACCAGCAGGTCCTGTTCCTCGATGAGCAGCTTGGCCAGCGCGATGCGGCGCCGCTCGCCACCGGAGAGCGGGCCGATGACGGTGTCCAGGCCCTTGGGGAAGCCCGGCAGGTCCAGGCCGCCGAACAGGCCGGTCAGCACGTCCCTGACCTTGGCGTTGCCGGCCCACTCGTGGTCGGCCATGTCGCCGATCACCTCATGGCGGACGGTGGCGGCCGGGTCGAGCGAGTCGTGCTGGGTGAGCACGCCGAGGCGCAGCCCGCCGGAGTGGGTGACGCGGCCGGTGTCGGCCTCCTCCAGCTTGGCGAGCATCCGGATCAGGGTGGTCTTCCCGTCACCGTTGCGGCCGACGACCCCGATCCGGTCCCCTTCCTGCACACCGAGCGAGACACCGTCCAGCAGGGCACGGGTGCCGTACACCTTGCTGACGTTCTCGACATTGACCAGATTGACGGCCATTTCACTCCTGCGCGCGGGGGTCGGTCAGCCTTCTAGCGTAGGCCCTCGGAGGAGGGGGACGGCGCGCGAGGAGTTGGTCACTCTTTGTGATGACATGATCGAGAAAGGGCCGCTACCGTGGAGGGCAGGCAGCAGGATCCCGTCCATGGGAGGAACCATGACCGCCGAGTCCGGAGAGCACCGGGTCCACTGGCCGGTGCCGCCGCACGACGGCTACACCGTGGACGACCTGTTCACACTGCCTGATCTCCCGCCGCACACCGAGTTGCTCGACGGGAGCCTGGTCTTCGTGAGTCCGCAGCGCTATTTCCACTCCACCGCGATCGACCTGCTGGTCAGCGGGCTACGCCGCACTCTGCCCCCGGACCTGAGGGTCGCCAGGGAGATGACCGTCGTCATCGACAGGCACAACGGTCCCGAGCCGGATATCTCCGTCGTCCGCGCCGAAGCCCTCATCGATCGGTGTCAGACCCACTTCAAGGCGGCCGATGTCCTGGTCGCCGTCGAAGTCATCTCACCTGACTCCAAGGCCCGCGACCGGGACTACAAGCCGCACAAGTACGCGGCCGCCGGTATCCCTCACTTCTGGCTGGTCGACATGGCGGGCCAGGACGACCACCCTGTCGTCCAGGTCTACGAACTCGGCGAGGCCACCGGCACGTACGCGCTGACCGGCATCTACCACGACCACGTCAAAATCAGCGTTCCCTACGACATCGACATCGACCTGACCGAAATCGACGCCCTCTGAAGCCCTAAAGGACCGTCGCCCCCGCCACCGGCCCCGCCGCCGTCCGTACCGTGCGGCAGGTGCCCGACGACCGCAGGGCCCCCGCGACCGTCTCCGCCGACTCGGCGTCCCGCGTGAGGAAGGCCGTCGTCGGTCCCGAGCCCGAGACCAGGCAGGCGAGTGCGCCCGCGTCCTGGCCGGCGGCGAGCGTGGCGGACAGTTCGGGGAAGAGGGACAGCGCGGCCGGCTGGAGGTCGTTGGTGACGGCCGCCGCCAGCGCGTCGGCGTCGCCCTTCGCCAGCGCGTCCAGCAGGTCCTGCGAGGCCACCGGCTCCGGGATCGCGCGGCCCTCGGCCAGCCGGTCGAACTCGCGGAAGACCGCCGGCGTGGACAGCCCCCGCTCGGCCATCGCGAACACCCAGTGGAAGGTGCCGCCGACGTCGAGGCCGGTCAGCCGCTCACCGCGGCCGACGCCCAGCGCGGCACCACCGACCAGGCTGAACGGCACATCGCTGCCCAACTCAGCGCAGATCGCGAGGAGTTCGGCCCGCGATGCTCCCGTGCCCCACAGCGCGTCGCAGGCGAGCAGCGCGCCCGCGCCGTCCGCGCTGCCGCCCGCCATCCCGCCGGCGACGGGGATGTCCTTGTCGATGTGGAGGTGCACGTTCGGCTCGATGCCCCGGCGCGCGGCGAGCGCGAGGGCGGCGCGGGCGGCGAGGTTGGTGCGGTCCAGGGGGACCTGGGCGGCGTCCGGGCCCGCGCAGGTGACCCGCAGTCCGGGGGCGGGGGTGACCGTGACCTCGTCGTACAGGCCGACGGCGAGGAAGACGTTGGCGAGGTCGTGGAACCCGTCGGGGCGGGCGGCGCCCACCGCGAGCTGGACGTTGACCTTGGCGGGGACGCGGACCGTGACGCTCACTGCGCTCCTTGGGCTGTGCGGGGTGCCGGCGTCACGCGCCGGTCTGGGCGTGCTCGGCGATGCGGGCGAACTCCTCGACCGTCAGCGACTCGCCGCGGGCCTGCGGGGAGACCCCGGCGGCGACCAGCGCGGCCTCGGCGGCGGCGGCCGAACCGGCCCAGCCGGCGAGCGCGGCCCGCAGGGTCTTGCGGCGCTGCGCGAAGGCCGCGTCGACCACCGCGAAGACCTGCCGCTTCGTGGCCGTCGTCTTGATCGGCTCGGCGCGCCGGACGAGGGAGACGAGCCCGCTGTCGACGTTCGGCGCGGGCCAGAAGACGTTGCGCCCGATGGCGCCGGCGCGCTTGACCTCGGCGTACCAGTTGGCCTTCACGGACGGGACCCCGTACACCTTGGAGCCGGGGGCGGCGGCGAGGCGGTCGGCGACCTCGGCCTGCACCATCACCAGGGTGCGCTCGATGCTCGGGAAGGTGTCGAGCATGTGCAGCAGCACGGGGACGGCGACGTTGTACGGCAGGTTCGCGACGAGGGCGGTCGGGGCGGGGCCCGGCAGCTCGGTGACGTGCATCGCGTCGGAGTGGACCAGCGCGAAACGGTCGGCGCGGGCGGGCATGCGGGCGGCGACGGTCGCGGGGAGGGCGGCGGCGAGTACGTCGTCGATCTCCACGGCGGTGACGCGGTCGGCGGCCTCCAGCAGCGCGAGGGTGAGCGAGCCGAGCCCCGGGCCGACCTCCACGACGGTGTCGTCGGGGCGCACCCCGGCGGTACGGACGATCCGGCGGACCGTGTTCGCGTCGATCACGAAGTTCTGGCCGCGCTGTTTGGTGGGGCGGACACCGAGCGCCGCCGCGAGTTCGCGGATGTCGGCGGGGCCGAGGAGGGAATCGGGGGTGGGGCTGCTCACGGGACAAGGGTACGGGGCGGGGGGCGGCCCCCTTGCCAGGTCCCCGGAGCCGGGCGCCGCGCAGGGGTGCGGGACCGGGCGCCACGCAGGGGTGCGGGACCGGGCGCCACGCAGGGGTGCGGGCGGTGCGGGCGGTGCGGGCGGTGCGGGCGGTGCGGGCGGTGCGGGCGGTGCGGCGGTACGGCCCCGGCCTACCCGTGCAGCCGCGCCCCGCAGTGCGGCCAGGGGCTCTCCCCGCGTCGCCGGTACAGCTTCTTCGCCCGCGCGGTCTGCTCGGCGGCCGACGCGTCCTGCGGCCGCCCCATGCCCCCGAGCGCGTGCCAGGTGCGCGTGTCGAACTGGTACAGCCCTCCGTACGTCCCCGAGGCGTCCACCGCGCGCGGATCACCGCCGGACTCGCACACGGCCAGCCCGTGCCAGTCGAGCGCGTCGACCCTCGCGGCCGAGCGCGGCAGCGCCTTCGTGCCGACCCGGACCACCTGCTCGCGCGGCGACCGCACCAGCCGCGTCCGCTCCCGGCGCGGCGCCTGACGCACCCCGTCGACCGTGCGCAGCAGGTACGTGATCCGCCGCAGCCCGGGGCGTCCGGGGCGCTCGACGACCTCGGTGCCCTTGAGCAGCGTGGAGTCGTACGTCCGCTCGACGCGGTACGGGATCTCCTCCTCGCGGGTCTGCCGGCCCCCGGTCACCCGCAGCACCGTGACGGTCTGCCCGTCGCGCGGGAAGCTGCCGGCCGGGACGGAGAGCCTGTCGTCGGCGTCCAGGGTGATCCCGGCCTCCTCGACCGCCTCGCCCGCCGTCGCCGCGTTGGTGCGCAGGGCGCGGGCCCGCCCGTCGGCCATGACCGTGACCGCCCGCTCGGTGCGGACGTCGAGCGCGAGCCCCGCGCGGCCGATGCTCCGGGAGCGCGAGGCCGACAGATACGCGCCCTCGGCGCGCACCCCCAGCTCCCGCAGCGCCCCGTCCACCGTGCGCGCCGTCGTCCAGACCTTGTGCCGCCGGCCGTCGAGGGTGAGCCGCACGGGACGGCCGTAACGCACCGCGATCGCGTCGCCGCCGGTGAGGGGCGTGTCGGGGGCGGGCGCCACCAGGTCGTGCTCCCCCACCCGCACGCCCTGCTCGGCGAGCAGCGCGTTCACGTCGTCGGCGAAGGTGTGCAGCGCCTGCGGCCGGCCGTCGAGTTCGAGCCGGATCGCCCGGTCCTGCGCGACGAACGAGGTGGTGCCGCCGGCCAGGAAGGCCACCACCAGCGCTTGCGGCAGCAACCGGCGCACCACGGAGTCCGGGCGCCCGGCCGCCCGCGCCCCGCGCCGGCGCGCGCGCCGTCCACCAGGTCGCTCCGGCGACGCCCCCGACGCCGCACCGGTCTCCAATCGCGGTTTGCTGCTCACGCCGACACGCTCCAGAGGGGCCGAAAGGTCCGGATCGGGGGCAGAACCTAGCGGAGCCCCGGTCACTCTCCAAGGCGACGCGACTACGGAACGCTATCCAGTTCCCTACGCCTGGTAGTCGAAGGCGCGGGCCGTGTTCGCGTTCAGGGCCGTCGCCAGCGCGTCTTCGTCGATGCCGCGTACGGCGGCCATCGCGCGCACGGTGACCGGAACGAGGTAGGGCGCGTTGGGCCGTCCGCGGTACGGCGCCGGGGTGAGGAAGGGCGCGTCGGTCTCCACGAGGACCAGTTCCAGCGGGGCGACGGCGAGGGCGTCGCGCAGGTCCTGGGCGTTCTTGAAGGTGACGTTTCCGGCGAAGGACATGAAATAGCCCTCGCGGGCGCAGATCCGGGCCATCTCGGCGTCGCCGGAGTAGCAGTGGAAGACGGTGCGCTCGGGGGCGCCCTCCTCCGCCAGCACGCGCAGCACGTCGGCGTGGGCCTCGCGGTCGTGGATGACGAGCGCCTTGCCGTGCCGCTTGGCGATCTCGATGTGCGCGCGGAAGGACCGCTCCTGGGCGTCCTTGCCCTCGGGGCCCGTGCGGAAGTAGTCGAGGCCGGTCTCGCCGACGCCCCTGACGTGGGGCAGGGCGGCGAGCCGGTCGATCTCGGCGAGCGCCTCGTCCAGCGCCCCCTGGCCGCCCGGCTCCCTGGCCGCCTGCCGGGACCAGCCGTCGGGGTCCCCGTGGACGATGCGCGGGGCCTCGTTGGGGTGCAGGGCGACGGCGGCGTGCACGCTCTCGTGGGCCTTCGCGATCTCGGCCGCCCACCGGGAGCCGCTGATGTCGCAGCCGACCTGGACGACCGTGGTCACCCCCACCGACGCGGCCTTCGCCAGGCCTTCCTCGACGGTGCCGGACTGCATGTCGAGGTGGGTGTGGGAGTCGGCGACGGGCACCCGCAGGGGTGCGGGCAGCGGCGGGGCCGCGTTCTTGTCGCCCCGGGAGCCGCTCTGGCCGGCGTTCGAAGGCATGCCCCGATCCTACGAAAGGGGCACGACCACCTCCCCACCGGAACCACGGGCCCCGGCCACCTCACCACCGAACCTCAGGCCCCGGCCGCCTCCCGCCGGAACGCCGGGGCTGAGTCGGCCTCCCGCCGGAACGCCGGCGCTCAGCCCGCCTTCCGCTGGAAGGGGTGCAGCAGATCCGACAGATGCCAGTGGTGCTGCGCCCCGGACCCGGCCACCCCGGCGGTCCCCTCGCCCGCGACCGGCACCTGAGGCACCTCCACCGGCCCGGCCAGCGGCGCGCTGTGCGGCCGGCGCGCGCCCGCGCCCCGCACCGACGACACCTGCCCGGCGCGCATGATCCGCAGCACGTGGCCGTCGCAGTTCTGGCAGGTGGGGCGGCGCAGCGGGGACGGCACGACGCGGCCGTCGGCCACGTACACCACGTACCGCTGCCCGTCGGCGTCCGTGTGGTGCTCTATCGCGTACGACTGCTCCCAGCCGTGCCCGCAGTTCATGCAGGCGAACGCGTACGACTCGTGGACGACGGCGGCGGCCGTACCGCGGAGGCCGGTCCGCCCTGCGATCTCACCCATGCCAGCTCCTCGTTTCCGCTGGACGAGTACCCCTGAGCGGGGTCCCTTCGACCAGTGGACGCCTTCGCGGGCGCGAACGCATCAAGGCTGTCGAGTGTTGGAGGCGATTTGGCTCTTCCTTGCCGAAAGGCCCCCGCTTGCCGCCTCTCGGCTTTGCCAACGGCGACAGCCTTTTGCCACCCGTTGGCCCATCTGCTCATCCGAGAAGATCGCTGCTCGCAGGGGGTGCGGGCGATCGACGCGTGGCTCCGCCGCGCGGGCGCGAGCGACCCGGAACCACCCGTATCCCGCGGCGCGCCGCTCCCCGGCGGCACACCCCGAACCGCGTCCTCAGCCTGCGGAGCGCTTCGCGGCCACAACGGCGTCGAACACCACTCTCTTGGGCAACCCGGCCTCCACCGCCACCGCCGCGATCGCCTCCTTGCGCCGCTCCCCGGCCTCCTCGCGCACCCGCACCCGGCGCACCAGTTCCTCCGCGTCCAGCTCCTCCGGCCCGGTCTCGGGCGCGCCCTCGACCACCACCGTGATCTCGCCGCGCACCCCCTCCGCGGCCCACCGCGCCAGCTCGGCCAGCGGGCCGCGGCGCACCTCCTCGTACGTCTTCGTCAGCTCCCGGCACACCGCGGCCCGCCGCTCGGCGCCGAAGACCTCGGCCATCGCGGCGAGGGTGTCGTCGAGGCGGTGCGGGGCCTCGAAGTAGACCAGCGTGCGCCGCTCGTCGGCGACCTCCCGCAGCCGGGACAGCCGTTCGCCCGCCTTGCGCGGCAGGAAGCCCTCGAAGCAGAACCGGTCGACGGGCAGCCCGGACAGGGCGAGCGCGGTGAGCACGGCGGACGGGCCGGGCACGGCGGTGACCCGGATGTCCTTCTCGACGGCCGCCGCGACCAGCCGGTAGCCGGGGTCGGAGACCGACGGCATGCCGGCGTCCGTGACGAGCAGCACCCGCGCCCCGCCGAGCAGCTCCTCGACCAGCTCCGGCGTGCGCGCGGACTCGTTGCCCTCGAAGTACGACACCACGCGGCCGCCCGGCGTGACGCCGAGCGCCTGGGTGAGGCGGCGCAGCCGGCGGGTGTCCTCGGCGGCGACCACGTCCGCGGCGGCCAGCTCCTGGGCCAGTCGGGGCGGCGCGTCCGCGGTGTCGCCGATGGGGGTTCCTGCGAGGACAAGGGTTCCAGTCACGCCCCCATCCTCGCAGGGGCCCTCGGGCCGGAGGAAAACGACCGCTTCGCGGTCCGCGCCGCGCTTGCACGGGACTCGCACAGCACCGTTCCCTACGATGGCGCGGTGACCAGTACCGCGTCCTCCATGGATCAGAGGCAGGGCCAGGCGCCGCACGACCGGCGGCCGCCGTGGCAGCAGCGGCTGCGCCGGTTCGGGTACGCGCCGGCGGCCGACGCGCCCGCGGGCGACGTCCGGGACCGGCTGGTGCCGCCGTACACGGAGCCGAGCCCGCGGCTGTGGCGGGCGATCGGCGCCCCGCCGGTCCTGGCCGAGCGGATCACCCGCTGGTCGGGCTGGGTGGGGCCGCTGCTGGTGACGCTGGTCGCGGGCGTGCTGCGGTTCTGGAACCTGGGCAGCCCGCGGGCGGTGATATTCGACGAGACGTACTACGCCAAGGACGCGTGGGCGCTGGTCCACCGCGGTTTCGAGGTCAACTGGGACAAGAACGCCAACGACCTGGTCCTCCAGACGCACGGCCATCTCGCCATCCCGGCCGACGCGGCGTACGTCGTGCACCCGCCGGTCGGCAAGTACGTGATCGGGCTCGGCGAGCTGATGTTCGGCTTCAACCCGTTCGGCTGGCGGTTCATGACCGCGCTGCTCGGCACGCTGAGCGTGCTGATGCTGTGCCGGATCGGGCGCCGGATGTTCCGCTCGACGTTCCTGGGCTGCCTCGCGGGCGGGCTGCTGGCGGTGGACGGGCTGCACTTCGTGATGAGCCGCACCTCGCTGCTCGACGGCGTGCTGATGTTCTTCGTGGTGGCCGCGTTCGGCTGTCTGCTCATCGACCGGGACCGGTCACGGGCGAGACTGGCCGCCGCGCTGCCCGCGGGACCGGACGGCCTGGTCCGCCCGAACGCGCGGGTGGCGGACTCCTTCCGGTTCGGGTGGCGCCCCTGGCGCTGGGCGGCCGGGCTGATGCTGGGCCTGGCCATCGGCACCAAGTGGAACGGCGCCTACGTCATGGCCGCGTTCTGCGTGATGGCGGTCCTGTGGGACGTCGGCGCCCGCAAGGTGGCCGGCGCCCGGCACCCGCGCCTGGCGGTCCTGAAGTACGACACGGGGATCACCTTCCTCGCGACGGTCCCGGTCTCCATCGCCGTCTACCTCCTGTCCTGGCTCGGCTGGATCCTCTCCCCGACGGACGGCACCGGCGGCTACTTCCGCAACTGGGCGATCACCGACGGCAGGGGCGGCTTCTGGTCCTTCCTGCCGGACTGGGTGCGCAGCCTGTGGCACTACGAGCACGAGGTGTACGAGTTCCACCTCCACCTGGACTCCCCGCACACCTACCAGTCCAACCCGTGGAGCTGGCTGGTGCTGGGCCGCCCGGTGTCGTACTTCTACGAGTCCCCCGACCCCGGCACCGGCGGCTGCCCGGCGGACGCGGGGCAGAAGTGCGCCCGCGAGGTGCTGGCGCTCGGCACGCCGCTGCTGTGGTGGGCGGCCTGCTTCGCGATCCTGTACATCCTGTGGCGGTGGGCCTTCCGCCGCGACTGGCGGGCCGGCGCCATCGCCTGCGCGATCGCGGCCGGCTACCTGCCCTGGTTCCTCTACCAGGACCGGACGATCTTCTTCTTCTACGCGGTCGTCTTCGTGCCCTTCCTGTGCCTGGCCGTGGCGATGATGATCGGCGCGATCATCGGCCCACCGGGCTCCAACGACACCCGCCGCGTGATCGGCGCCACCTCGGCGGGCATCCTGGTCCTGCTGATCACCTGGAACTTCATCTACTTCTGGCCCCTGTTCACCGGCACGGCGATCCCGATCGACCAGTGGCGGGCGAGGATGTGGCTGGATACGTGGGTCTAGCTGGACTGATGCCCCACCGCACCGCCGCGGACGGACACTCGACCGTGGTCGTCGTCGGTCATCGGTGGCCGTCCTTGGTCCCCCTCGGACGGCCCCGAGCAGCCGCGGGCCCGGTTCGCTGCCTGGTACTCCGTCAAGTGCTTCCGACAGCAAGACGGTGTCAAGCCAGCAGTGCATGGGAACGCTGCCAGGGCCGGCTCATCCCAGTGCCGGCCCCAGTGGTGCGTTGATGTGCTCGAAGGCTCAGAGCGATGCCTCGCCTCCGATGCTTCCGGCGCTGATGGCTCCCCGCAGGACGTGGGCGATCTCCTCGGGCTTGAGGTCAATGCCATCGAGCCCTTCCATGGTCAATGGGATCTCCTCCAACGCGTATTCGCCTCTCCCTTCGGCGCTGAACTCCGGCCCGGTACGATCAGCGAAGGACCAGGTCGCGATGCGGGCAAGGTAGAAGAGCTGGCACTCGTCGTCGGACTCCATCGTGTGGAGGAGGCGGATGATGTCGGCCTTCCCCGCGATCTCCTCTTGGATCTCCCGGTGGAGGGCGGCCTCCCGGGACTCGTCGCCGGGTTCAACGCCGCCGCCGGGCAGGACCCAGTACTCGGGGATGCCGGGCCTGGTGCGGCGAATGACCAGCATCGTGTCGTCGGCGGTGACGAGGACGGCGCGGACTCGTTCGATCATTTCTGTTTGTCTCCTTGCTTGTTGGCAGTCTCAGTGCAGCAGCCAGCCGCCGTCGACGTGGACGGACTGCCCCGTGATAAACGAGGCGGAGGGGCCCACGAGGAACGCCACCAGGGCCGCGACATCTTCGGGCCGGCCACGGCGAGGAACGCACTGGCGCTTGATCTGGTCCTCCGGCCGCGCACGGTGCTGGGTGGGGATGGTGTTCTCGGCCTCGACCTGGATGGCGCCGGGCATGACCGTGTTGACGCAGATCCCGTACGGGCCCAGTTCGCGGGCGAGGGAGCGGGTCAGGCCCAGCATCCCGGCCTTCGCGGTGCTGTACGCGACGAGGTTCGTCCGGCCGACGCGGGCATTGACACTGCCGATGTTCACGATCCGGCCCCAGCGGCGTTCGACCATGCCGGGAGTGAGCGCGTGGCAGGTGCGGTAGTGGGCGGTTAGGTTCACGTCGAGGGAGGATTTCCAGGCGGTCTCGTCGGTGTCCTGCCAGGGGACTCGGGGGTAGGCGCCAGCGTTGTTCACCAGGATGTCGACGGGTCCGATCTCGGCGCGGACGAGGTCTGCCATGGTCTGGACGGCACCCGGATCGGTCAAGTCGGCGTTCACCGCGATCCCGGGGCTGCCTGCGCGCTCGAAGGCGGCGAGGAGGGCGTGGGCGTGGGCGTCAGTATCGTGGTCGAGGTAGTTGACCGCGACGGTCGCTCCGGCGGCGGCGAGCGCCCGTCCGATCTCGGCACCGATCCCGGTGGCCCCGCCGGTGACGAGGGCGTTGCGGCCCTGGAGCGGCCGGGTCCGGAGAGGGGCCTCAAGCAGGGACAGGGACATTGCTGCTCCCTTCACCGGGATGGGGGGCCGACGCGGTCGTGAAGAAGGTGTCGATCGTCGTGAGCGGGTCCTGGCTCTCGGCAAGCTTGATCAGGACGAGCAGGAGATCGTGTCCGGTCAGCCGGGAGACCGGAATGACCCCGAGGATCCGTAGGGCGAGGAAGGCGTGGATCTCCTCCAGGCCGCTGCCGTTCTCCCCGCGAAGACCGTCCAGGGCTCGTGTGATGGCCGCACCGCGGCCGGGGCCGGTGTTCCAGGAGTACCGGACGTCGATGTGCCGATTGCTCTGGTGCAGTTCCAGGTGCTCGATGCGCGGGCGGGACAGTGGCGGCAGGGCGAGGCGGAGGGTGCGGGCGTACACGTCGGGCTGGTAGCGGGGGACGAGCCAGCCGCCCAGGGCCATCAGGTACCAGAGCAGGTTGGCGGCCTCGCCCGCGACGGTGTTACGGCCGGCGAACTCGAAGTCGAGCCAGCACAAGGGGTCGGCGATGTTCGGTTCCGTGGGGTCGCCTTGCGTCATGCCGGCGGGCCGACGGCGGTCGGGAGCCAGGGCGAGGCGGAGGCTGTCGATGGTGTCGGCGACGTTCACCGTCAGCTGCCTGCCGTTGGCGGTGAGGGTGAAGTCGGCCAGCTCCCGGAGGGTGAGGGTCGTATCGGTATGGGGCAGGGCGAGCGGCAGGTCACGGCGCAGGTACCAGCGGTCCAGCCGACCACCGGGACGGATGCGGTCGAGGTAGAGGGCCGGGATGCACTCGGCCAGCGGCACGCTCTTCCCGGTCTCCTCGGCCGCCGCCCGCAGGTCGGCGCAGACGCCGCCCACAAGGCGGTCCAAGCGGGGCTGCATGGCCGGATCACGGTCGGCGAGGGCGATCACGTCTCCCATGAGCAGCTCGCACCGATCGGTGGCGAAGACGTCCTCATAGGCGAGGAACTGTCTGTCCGGCAATGCGATCTGCCCGTGAAGGGCCGGAACCACGATGCGGGAGGCGAGCCGCGCCCATCCCTTCGCCTCGGCTCCGGCCTGCTCGCGGGTCGCCACCGGTTTGTGGAAGGCGCCCGCGCCGTCGGGGACCGCCGGGCGCTCGCGCTCACCGTGTCTCCCCGGGGAGGGTGTCCAGCCAAGCCTGGAGAACGAGGCGTGCGAGTACTTCGGCGGCGGGTCGCTCGGTGCGGGCGGTGGCGACCACGCTCGTGTCCTGCCGTTCGGCGTCGAGGAGGACGATGAGGGCGTCGCTGTCGGAGGGGCACTCGATCCCGCTGAAGCGGAGCTGGATCTTCGCGAGCAGCGCGGTGACCTTGTAGAGGCCGCGGAGGTCGGGTGTTCCCTTGAGGAGCTGGCGACGGATCTCGATGGCGGCCTGGATGCCGTCGCGCAGGCTCACGGCGACGTCGGTGACCGCGTCTGGAGCGGGCAGAGCCAACCCGGGGGTGGACCACAGAGGGGCCAGCGCCCCGCTGCCGATGAGCGCGAGGACGTGGAGGATTCGGGAGGTGACGGCGCCGACCCGGCACTCGGCTCGGGTCAATACGGTCATGCCCAGTTTGACCCCGCCGAGTTCGGCCTCCAGTTCCGCGAGGATCTGGCGCATCTCGTCGAGGGCGGAAGTGTCGGCCACGACCAGGACGTCGAGGTCGCTCCAGCCGTGCTGGTACTTGCCCCGGGCGCCGCTGCCGGTGACGGCCAGCAGGTCGATCAGCGGGCGCATGCCGGTGGTGCGGTCGAGGAACTCGGCCAGGTAGGACTCCAGGTGCACGGGGAGTCCGAGTGCGTTGACCGGCATGGTGCAGGGCTGGTGCTCCGGCCAGCGGCGGTCGAGCGCGACGCGGTCCAGCCGGCGCTCCAGCTCCAGGCGCGGCCCGTCGTTGCCGATGACCTCGTGGGCGATGGAGGCGATCTTGTCCGCGCCTCGTGCGCTCTTGACGAGGTCGCGGTTGGCGACATCCCGGGCTCCTGCGGTGCCCCGCCTGGTGCGCGTGGCCTCGGAGGCGTCCAGGTAGGCGATGCTGAGCTGAGGTCCGAGCATCCGAGCGAGTTCGGCGGTCGAGTCGAAGTCGTGCAGCGACTCGATGCTGACGGAGTCGAGGAAGTGATGGGCCTGGCAGAAGCGGTCCAGCGCGTCCACGATCAGCTCGGCCTGCACGATCGGTCCCAGCCGGTACGGATCGTGAATCCCCGCCCGGCCTGCCGCGTCCTCGATGAGGTATCCGATCTTGAGGCGGGCGTGGCCGTGCTGTGTGCGCAGGTACTCGCCGGCCGTGCTCTTGCCGCTCTCCGACATGCCGCCCAGCGCGGTGATGTGCACTCCTGCCAGAGCCCTGCCGGGCACCTCCGGGTGCAGGGGCGCCAGGAGCCGGCGCACCTCGTCCTGGATGGTGACGGTGGGCCGGTCACCGATGCGGATCGACATCGCGAAGCGACCGTCGCGGACAAGCCGGTTGATCTGCTCGTGGAGGTGGCGCTGGTACGCCGCGTAGATGTCGGTGACGGTCACCTCGTGGGACAGGCTCCGGCGGGTGCCTTCCTCGGAGTCGTCGCAGTGCAGAAGGACGAGGGCGTGCTCGCCCTCTTCGGCGGCCCGTAGATCGGTCTCGTACGGGTCCAGCAGGAGTCGGGCCCGGTCTGCGGCCTGCGCGGCGTCCAGGTCCTCCCGTACGGCGACCGTCGCAGCGACGGACGCCTCCAGCATCGGGATGCCCCGGTCCAGCAGGCGCACCGGCGCGGAGAAAGGGTGTCGGGAGCGTTCCAGGTAGGAGGTGGCGAGGACATCGGCGACCTCCTCGACCGGGCCGGTCTCGAACCACCAGCGGGCCATGCCGTCACCCTTGATGGCGCCCCAACGGGGGTCGTAGTGGTCGAGCGGGCCTGCCGAGGTCGCGGCCCGGCCCATGCGCCGGGCCAGGATTCCGATCTGTTTGGTCTTCCCGGTGTTGTCGGGGCCGCTGAACGCGACCGAGACGGGGAGGGGGTACGTGTCGACGTTGTACTGACCGGACATCGGCTTCCCTTCACTGGTGATGCGGAGCGTGGACGCCGGCAAGGTGCCCTGGTGCGGAGGAGTGCTCGGTGTGGGCCAGAAGGCCGACCATGGCGAGACCGGCAGCCGCGCCGAGGGCCCAGACCCGGCTCAGGGCCGTCTCCAGCGGGTCGGATAACGGGGAACGGCTCACCGGATCGCCTCCCGGGCGGCGGGGAGCTGTGCCGCACCGGGCCGTCGCGAGGGCGGGACCGTGCAGGTCCGTGCACTGTCAGTGGGCATCGCCGCCGTCGGTTCCTCTCACGCGTCCGGGCAGGCGCCAACAGGCCCTGAACGGGGCCTGTTCGAGCCATTCGGAGATCTGCAGGGTGATGTTCAGTCAACGGCGACCCGTGGTCCCGGGACAGGGCCCACGATGTAGTCCTGCGTAATCCCGCGTAATCCAGGTGGGGAGGGTGACGGGGTGCCGAGGAACCCTGCCGTCGCGGAACTGATCAAGCGAGCCTGCCAGGAACGTGGCTGGGGGCCTTCGGAGTTGGCACGCGCCCTCGGCCTCGCCGAATGCGGTGACCCGCGCCGCTTGCAGCGCCAGCACGCCCGGCGGTGGATCGAGGGCGAACGGACCCCCGGCCACTGGTGGCCCTACATCGCACGGGTGCTGGCGCTGGATCCCGAGGCCATCAACCTCCTCGAGCCCATGTCTGCGGCACTCCACACAGATACCGTTGCATCTGTCCTGCACCTGGGAAGGAGCGATGTGGAACGTCGGGAGTTCATCCTCGCCTCCAGCGGATACGCGCTGTCCGCACTCGGCCTGCCCGACATGGACAGCATCACCCGCCGGACCAAGACCGCGCTTCCCGGAGCCGTCCGCGTCGGCCAGGGCGAGGTGGCCGCCGTACGCCACATGGTCAAGGCCCTCGGCGACTCCGCTTCCGAACTCGGCGGCGGGCACGCCCGCCACCTGGCCGTCCGCTACCTCACCCAGGACGTCGCCCCCTGGCTGGAGGGCCGCTTCACCGAAGCAACCGGCCGTGACCTGTTCGCCGCCACCTCCCAGCTGGTCCACCTCGCCGGCTGGATGGCCCAGGACGAAGGCGGCACCCCCGAACTGCGCGGGCTCGCCCAGCGCTACTACGCACACTCCTTCCGCCTGGCCGCCGAGGCCGGCGATCCGGAGCTGTCAGCGACCGCTCTCCGCGGCCTCGCCGTACAGTGCGTCGACCTCGGCTACCGGGCCGAAGCCGTCCAACTGGGCGAAGCCTGCGTGGACTACGGCCGCCACCTCGACAACCCGCGCGCCGTCGCCTACTACGAGGCCACCCTCGCCAACGCCGCCGCCCAGGACGACGACCGCCGCATGGCCACCAAGCACCTCGCCATGTCCGAGACCGCCATCGGCAAGCCAGCCACCGCCGACGGCGACTCCTGGGCCGCCCACTACTCCCCCGGCCGCTGGGCCCACGAGTCCGGCATGATCCTCGCCCGCCTCGGCGACCTCGACGCCGCCGAGGAACGTCTCCACCTGTCCCTCGACATCCACGGCCTCGACCGCCGCCGGACCCGCGCCATCGTCCTGGCCGACCTGGGCGGCGTCCGCCTGCGCCAAGGCGACGTGGACGGGGCCATGGCCACCTGGCGTGACTTCCTCGACTGCGCGGACGGCATCCGCTCGGTGAAGGTTCAGGCCGCCTTGCAGGACATGCGCGTCCGCCTGCGCCGGTACAGCGGAGTCCCAGGAGCTGAGGAGCTCCGTGAGCGGGCGGCCCGCATCGCCGGCTGAGGGGCGGCCCCTATGAGGCGGACGCGGGCAGGAGCTGCCGCGCACGATGTGACAGCGTGCGATCCGTGGCGTTCGGCCGGACCTGAAAAATTCGCAGCACTGAGGCACACCCCGCCACGCCGGTCCGTTTGTCGCAACCGTGCTACGAAATGACCGGGGACGTCACCCGTCGCGCTCGGGACTTTAGGGTGAGTGCCGTCGTTGGGGAGGCGAGGGGCTGCGGGGGGCCCTGGGAGAGCGCGGAGGAACAGAGGCTGTGGGCAAGAGAAGACGGGTCGCCGAACGGCGCACGGCCCCGCCCGGCGTGATAGGCGGAGTGATCGCCCTGGTCGCCTGTGGTGCCGGACTCATCGTCTACACGCTGTACGACGGCGGTTCGGCGTCCGGTGACACGAGCGCCACCGCGCACCACGAGCAGGTCAAGACCGGCCCGCTCAGCGCCGCCGAGGTGCAGACCGCGGCCACCCGTTTCCTGACCTCCTGGGAGCGCGGCCAGGTCGCCGACGCGGCGGCCGTGACCGACGACGCGCCGGCCGCCGCCGCCCTGCTCACCGGCTACACCAAGGACGCCCACCTCACGGGCGTCACCCTCACCCCGGGCACCGCCACGGGCGCCAAGGTGCCCTTCTCCGTCAAGGCGACGGTGTCGTACAAGGGCGTCGACAAGCCGCTGGCGTACGGCAGTTCGCTCACCGTCGTACGGCGGGCGAGCGATGGCAAGCCCCTGGTCGACTGGCACTCCGCCGTCGTCCACCCTGATCTGCGGGACGGCGACACGCTCGTCACCGGCGCCTCCGGCACCCCGCCCGTCAAGGCCCTGGACCGCGAGGGAGGCGAGCTGACGGCCGCCAGGTACCCGTCGCTGGGCACCGTTCTGGACGGGCTGCGCGAGAAGTACGGCAAGAAGGCGGGCGGCACGGCCGGCGTGGAGCTGCGCGTGGCGCGCGGCAAGGCGTCGCAGAAGGCGAAGCTGTCCGACAAGACGCTGGTGACGCTGAGCCAGGGCACCCCGGGCACCGTGAAGACCACGCTGAACCCGGCCCTCCAGGCGGAGGCCGAGCGGCAGGTCGGCAAGAAGAAGCGCGCCTCCGTGGTCGTCCTGCGGCCCTCCACCGGCGAGATCCTCGCGGTCGCCAACAGCGAGCACGGCTTCAACGTCGGCTTCCAGGGCTCCCTCGCGCCCGGCTCCACGATGAAGATCGTGACCTCGACCATGCTGTTCGAGAAGAAGCTCGTCGCCCCGGACGCCTCGCACCCCTGCCCCAAGACGTACAAGCTCGCGGGCTGGACGTTCCACAACGACGACGACTCCGAGATCAAGAAGGGCACGTTCAAGACGTCCTTCGGGGCCTCCTGCAACAACGCCTTCATCAACTTCGCGCCCAAGCTGTCCGACAGCGACCTGACCAAGGAGGCCCAGCAGGTCTACGGCCTCGGCATGGACAACTGGGCCATCGGCGTGCCCTCCTTCGACGGCTCCGTGCCGGTGCAGAGCGGCGCGCAGATGGGCGCCTCGCTGATCGGGCAGGGCGGCGTGCGCATGAACCCGCTGAACATGGCCTCCGTCGCGGCCACCGTGCGCTCCGGCCGCTTCCACCAGCCCTACCTGGTCTCCCCCGACGTGGACCACCGCACCCTGGCGACGGCCGCGCGCACCATGTCCGCCAAGACCCAGTCCCAGCTCAAGGAGGTCATGAAGTTCACGGCGGACTACGGCACGGCCGCCAAGGCGATGGCCGGCCTCGGCCCGGACTACGGCGCGAAGACCGGCTCGGCCGAGGTCGACGGGCAGAAGAAGCCGAACGGCTGGTTCACCGCCTACCGGGGCGACCTGGTGGCCGCGGGCGTGGTGCAGGCCGGCGGGCACGGCGGCGACACGGCGGGCCCGATCGTGGCCGACCTGCTCCGGATGGGTGGCTGACCGGCCCCGTCAGTGGTGCACGGGCACGGCCGTGTAGGTCCGGCGCAGGAAGCGGATCAGCGCCTTGGAGTCGAACTGGAGCACGTCGACACCGTTGTCGGAGTGGAACTCCACGACCGCCTGGACCCGCCCGCACGGCCACACCCGGACGGAACCGCTCTCGGCCGGTGCCCGCAGCCCCCGCTCCAGCAGGGCGCGGGAGAAGGTCCACTCGTGGGTGCCCGGGAGGTCGATCCGCACCGAGCGCGGATCGCCGTCGGGGTCGTACCGCAGCCGGACCGGGACGGCCCCGGGGTCCACGTCGTCCGTGACGACATGGGCGCGCGCGTACTGCTCGATCACGGACATCGACCGCCCTTCACACTGAGTGACCTATGCGAAAGCTGTTCATCCGCTCACTCTCCAATGTCGCACATTTCCGGCGGCGCGCCCCCGGAGGCCGAAGGCCTGCGACTAGTACTTGCGAATCATTCGCAATAAGCGTTCTAATCGAGCCGTGCATGTACCTGACGGATTCATCGACGCCCCCACCTCGGCCGTCACCGGGGTGATCGCCGCCGGCGCCCTCGCGGTGAGCCTGCGCGGCGCCCGCCGGGAGCTCGGGGGCGCCGCCGAGCGGACGGCCCCGCTGGCCGGACTCGTGGCCGCGTTCATCTTCGCCGTGCAGATGCTGAACTTCCCCGTCGCGGCGGGCACCAGCGGCCATCTGCTCGGCGGGGCGCTCGCCGCGATACTCGTCGGCCCCTATACCGGCGTGCTCTGCGTGTCCGTGGTGCTGCTGATGCAGGGTGTGCTGTTCGCGGACGGCGGGCTGACCGCGCTCGGCGTGAACATCACGGACATGGCGCTGGTCACCACCGTGGTGTCGTACGCCGTCTTCCGCGCCCTGCTCGCCGTGCTGCCCCGGAAGCGCCGCTCGGTGACCGTCGCCTCCTTCGTCGCCGCGCTGGTCTCCGTGCCGGCCGCGGCCTGCGCCTTCACCCTCATGTACGCGGTCGGCGGCACCACGGACGTCTCGATCGGCAAGGTCGCCACCGCGATGATCGGCGTCCATGTGCTGATCGGCCTCGGCGAGGCGGTCATCACGGCGCTCACCGTCAGCGCCGTGATCGCCGTCCGCCCGGATCTGGTGCACGGCGCGCGCGGGCTGCGCCGGCGGCTCCAGTTGCGGGTGAACGGCGAGCTGGTGGACGCGCCCGCGGCGCCCGTCGCGGCACCGGCCTCGCGGCGCAAGGTGTGGGTGACCGGCCTCGTCGCCTCCCTCGTCCTCGCCGGCTTCGTCAGCTTCTACGCCTCCGCGAACCCCGACGGCCTGGAGAAGGTCGCGCACGACAAGGGGATCGACACCAAGGAGGAGCGGCACACGGCCGCCGGTTCCCCGCTCGCCGGCTACGGCGTCAAGGACGTCTCCGACGCGCGGCTGTCCGGCGGGCTCGCGGGCGTGATCGGGGTCGGGGCCACGGTGGTGGCGGGCAGCGCGGTGTTCTGGGCGGTGCGCAGGCGCCGCGGCACGGACGTCTCGCCGGCCAACTCGGGTATCTGACATGGGAGCTGGACACGCCCACCGGCTGTACCGGCGCGCGGAATCGCCCGTGCACGCGCTCCCGCCGCACACCAAGCTCGCGGCCGCCTTCCTCTTCGTGCTGGTCGTGGTCTCCACCTCGCGCGAGGCGATGTGGGCGTTCGCGGTGTACGCCGTGCTGCTCGCGGCGGTCACCCGGCTCGCCCGCGTGCCGGCCCCCTTCCTGCTGCGGCGGCTGCTGATCGAGGTGCCCTTCGTGGCGTTCGCGGTGCTCATGCCGTTCGTCGCGGAGGGCGAGCGGGTGCACGTCCTCGGCCTCTCGCTGAGCGTCAACGGGCTGTGGGGCGCCTGGAACGTGCTCGCCAAGGGCACCCTCGGCGTCGCCGCCTCGGTGCTCCTCGCCTCCACCACCGAACTGCGCCAGCTCCTGCTCGGCCTGGAGCGGCTGAAGCTGCCGCCGCTGCTGGTGCAGATCGCCACCTTCATGGTCCGCTACGGCGACGTCATCACCGACGAGATGCGCCGGATGCGGATCGCCCGCGCCTCCCGCGGCTTCGAGGCGCGCGGCGTACGGCACTGGGGGGTGCTCGCCAAGTCCGCCGGGGCGCTGTTCATCCGCTCCTACGAGCGCGGGGAGCGCGTGCACCTGGCCATGGTGAGCCGTGGGTACGCCGGTTCCATGCCGGTCATCGAGGAGGCGACCGCGTCCCCGGCGCAGTGGCGCCTCGCCCTCGCGCTGCCCTGTTCGGCCCTCGTCGTCTGCCTGTTGGGATGGACCCTGTGATTTCGGGATGGACCCTGTGAGTACCACCGCTGCTTCGCTGGAGGTCTCCGGCCTCGCCTTCGCCTACCCCGACGGCCACCAGGCCCTGTTCGGCGTCGACTTCACCATCGGGCGCGGCGAACGGGTCGCGCTGCTCGGCCCCAACGGCGCGGGCAAGACCACCCTGGTGCTGCACCTCAACGGCATCCTCGGCGGCGGCACCGGCACGGTCACCGTGGCCGGACTACCCGTCGGCAAGCGGCACATGGCGACCGTCCGGCAGAAGGTCGGCATCGTCTTCCAGGACCCGGACGACCAGTTGTTCATGCCGACGGTGCGCGAGGACGTGGCGTTCGGCCCGGCGGCGGCCGGGCTCAAGGGCGCCGCGCTGGCGGAGCGGGTACGGCACGCCCTTGACCTGGTCGGCATGGCGGAGTTCGCCGACCGGCCGCCGCACCATCTCTCCTTCGGGCAGCGGCGGCGCGTCGCGGTGGCCACCGTGCTCGCGATGGAGCCGGAGATCCTGGTCCTGGACGAGCCGTCCTCCAACCTCGACCCCGCCTCCCGGCGCGAACTGGCCGACATCCTGCGCTCCCTGGACGTGACGGTCCTGATGGTCACGCACGACCTGCCGTACGCCCTTGAGCTGTGCCCGCGCTCGCTGGTCCTCAGCGACGGCGTGATCGCGGCCGACGGCCCGACGGTGGACGTGCTGTCCGACGAGGAGCTGATGCGGGCGCACCGCCTGGAGCTGCCGTTCGGCTTCGACCCGCGCTCGGTGGCGCGGCTGCTGCCCCAGGGGTGACATAGGTAACGATTACGGTCACCCGATCTCGCCGAGGAATCGCAGGCCCCGACCCGCTGTTGCACCCATTGTCGCAGGCGAGCGGAAGGGAACGCGAGACATGGAGGGCGGGGACGTGGTCGTGAACGGCACGGTGGCCGAGGGCTTCGAGCCGGTCAGGGAGGCGTTCGCAGCGAACTTCGCCCTGCTCGGGGAGCGCGGCGCGGCGGTGGCCGTGTACCGCGACGGACGGCGGGTCGTCGACCTGTGGGCGGGCACCAGGGACGTGGACGGTACGGCGCCGTGGGAGCCCGGCACCGCGCAGATCGTGCGCTCGGCCACCAAGGGGGTCGTGGCCGCCGGGCTGCTGCTGCTCCACCAGCGCGGCGAGCTGGACCTGGACGCGCCGGTCGGCACGTACTGGCCCGAGTACAAGGCGGCGGGCAAGGAGCACACGCTCGTGCGCGACCTGCTCGCGCACCGCGCGGGCGTGCCGGTCCTGGACCGCCCGCTGACCCCGGCCGAGGCCACCGATCCGGACCTCGGCGCGGCGGCCGTCGCCGCGCAGGCCCCCGTGTGGGAGCCGGGCGCGGACCACGGCTACCACGCGCAGACGTACGGCTGGCTCACCGGGGAGCTGATCCGGCGGGTCACCGGGCGCCCGGTGGGCGAGTGGCTGGCGGACGAGATCGCCGGGCCCGTCGGCGCGGACCTGTGGCTCGGCCTGCCCGAGGCCGGGCAGGGGCGCGTCGGGCGGGTCGGGGACGTCGAGGCGCCGCAGTCCGCGGGCGCGCTGAAGCTGCGTCCCAAGCGCGCGGTGGCCGCGGCCTACGCCGACCCGGACTCGCTCACCCGTCGCGCCTTCGCCGCGATCACCCCGCTCCCGGACGAGAACGACCCCGCCTACCGGGCCGCCGCCCTGCCCGCCTCCAACGGCATCGCGACGGCCGACGGACTGGCCCGCCTCTACGCCTCGCTGATCGGCGAAGTGGACGGCGGGACCCGCCTGTTCACGCCCGCGACGACGGAACTGGCCCGCGCCGAACAGTCGGCGGGACCCGACCGGGTCCTCGTGGTGAACACCCGTTTCGGCCTCGGCTACATGCTGCACGGCAGCGCGTCACCGCTGCTGGGCCCGGGCTCGTTCGGCCACCCGGGCCGCGGCGGCGCGCTCGCCTTCGCAGACCCGGAGTCGGGCATCGCCTTCGGCTATGTCACCAACGGGTTCCGCGCGAGCGTGACGGCGGATCCGAGGGCGCAGGCGCTGGTGCGCGCGCTGCGCACGACGCTCGGGAGCTGACGGGGCTCACACGTGGATCGGGTGCGAGGTGCGCCCGGAATCCGCGTCGATCTCGCCGTGGGCCTTGTCCAGCAGCTCCATGGCGATCTGGTTGAGGGCCCGGGCCCCGGCGATCTCCTCGCCGACCCTGGGCTGGTCGTTGTCGATGTGGTGGCGGCTGGCGTGCCCGTGTCCCCGGATCTCGGAGCCGTCGGGCAGCCGCACCAGGGCCGCCGCACGCGTGTGCTGACCATCCTCCTCGAACTCCAGCTCGATATGCCACCCGACAGCGGTGTGGCTCACGGTCCGTGTCTGCTGCATGGTCTGTGTCATGGCGGCCACCTCCGGGAAACACTCGTTCCGGCTGTTTCCAGGGTGCCTCCCGGCCACGGGTCACGTCATCTCGGCGGCCCGGTCGAGTCGCGGCCCGGTTCAGTCCTCGCCGTCGAAGCTGGCGAAGTACGCGGCGGCCATGTCCTCGTCGGCGTGCCCCTGGGCGGCCGCGCGGGCGAGCCGGTCGGCGGTGGCCTCGGCCACGTCCAGCCGTACGCCGCTCCGCCGGCCCGCGGCCACGATCAGCCGGGCGTCCTTCTCGGCGGTGGTCACCGCGAACGACGGCGGGGTCAGCCCGCCCTCCAGCAGCAGCGCGGACTTGGCCCGCAGGTACCCCATGTCGAGCGGGCCGCCGCCGATCAGCTCGAAGAACTTGCCCGGGTCGACGTCGAGGCCCTTGGCGAGGGCCAGCGTCTCGCCGGCGGCCGCGGTGACGGCGAGCACCCAGCTGTTGGCGACCAGTTTCAACTGGCTGGCGCTGCCCGCGGCGCCGTCCTCGCCGGTCCACAGGGTCTTGGCGCCGACCGCGTCGAACACCGGCGTGACCGCCGCGCGCCCCTCCTCGGGCCCGGCGGCCAGCACGGTGAGCTTGCCCGCCTCGGCGGGCTCCTTGGTGCCGAGGACGGGGGCGTCGTAGAAGAGCAGTCCGTGCTCGCGGGCGAAGGCGGCCAGGTCGCCGGTCAGCTCGGTGCCGGCGGTGGTGGACTGCGCCCAGGCGGCGCCGCGGCGCAGCGCCGGCGCGGCCTCCCGCATCACCTCCAGGACGGTGTTGCCGTCGTACAGCATCGTCAGCACGACATCGGCGCCCTCGACGGCCTCGGCCGGGGTGTCGGTGATCCGGGCGCCGTCGGCGGCGAGGGGCTCGGCCTTGTCGCGGGTGCGGTTCCAGGCGCGCACCTCCAGCCCCGCGCGGCACAGATTGCGGGCCATGGCGGCGCCCATGATGCCGGTGCCCAGGACGCCGACGGTCGGCTTGTCGCTCATTGACGCTCCCTGAAGTCGCTGTGTGTCTCCAGCTTCCCGTACGGCGGCGGGCGCCGCAGACACGGCGTCACGCGGGCTGCTCACGCACGTCCACGAGCGTGGCCTGTGCGTGGGCGACGAGTTCCTTCGGTTCGATCGGGAAGACGGCGTACGGTGTCCCGGCGGCGGCCCACACCACGTCGTGCGCGAGCAGCGACCGGTCGGCGAGCACCCGGGTCCGGGTCCGGTGCCCGAAGGGCGGCACGCCTCCGATGGCGTACCCGGTGACCTCCCGCACCACCCGCGCGTCGGCCCGGCCGACTTTTTGAACCCCGAGTTCCTCGCGCACCCGTTCGACATCCACCCGGGACGCCCCGTCCATGAGCACGAGGACCGGCACACCGTCGGCGGCGAAGATCAACGACTTGCAGATCTGGCTGAGTTCACACCCCACGGCCTCGGCGGCCTCCACGGCGGTCCTGGTCCCCTCGGGGAACGTCCGGGCCCGCCCGAGGACCTCCTCCAGGCCCAGTTCCTTGAGTGCTTCCGCGAAACGGGGGTGCGTGGCTGCTGTCGTCATACGGGCACGTTAACGAGGCTCTCCGACCAGAGCGAGGAAATTTGCCCAGGCGGCGGAGGCGACGGTCAGATGTGCGGTGTGGGGGGTCTTGGAGTCGCGGACGTGGACCGCGGCCGGGGTGGTGGCCACCTCGACGCAGTCGCCGGGTTCGCCACTGCTGCTGTAGCTGCTCTTGAACCAGTGCAGTTCCGCAGTGCTCATGGTCCTAGCGATGCCCACCGACCTGGGCGACGAAATCCACCCAGGCGGAGGGGGCGACGGTCAGATGCGCGGTGTGGGGGGTCTTCGAGTCACGGACGTGGACCGTGGCGGGAGTGGTGGCCACCTCGACGCAGTCGCCGGGGTCGTTGCCGTCGCTGTAGGTGCTCTTGAACCAGTGGAGTTCCGGAGTGCTCATAGTCTCCCCAACATCTGCTCGATGAAGGCCAGTGACCCTCTCGGTGTGAGAGCCTGCGCTCGGATCATGCCATAGCGCGATTCGAGGATGCGGAGGTCTCTGGGGCTACCGACCGGGCGGCCGTGGAACATGCCGGTGGCCCGCCCGGCTCCCGAACCGTCGGCGAACTTGAATACATGGAGTTGGCCATCTCCTGTCATGCCAGCATGCTCCTCCAGCTCGGTCGGCATGATCTGGAGGGATACGTTCCTCAACTGGGCTACTTCCAAAATGTGTTCAAGTTGACGGCGCAACACCGCCTTCCCTCCGATCGGCCGCTCCAGCGTCACCTGTTCCTGGACGAAACTGATCACCGGAGCCGGATCCCGCTTGAGCACTGCTTGCCGGTCCACGCGCCCGGCGACCTCCTGCTCGATGACGTCCTTCGGATGCGGCGGGTGGCGCACCTCGTACAACGCCCTCATGTACTCCGGCGTCTGTAGCAGGCCGTGGAGGTTGTGGGTGCTGTACAACAGCATCTCCACCGCGCGGCCTTCCATCTCGACCAGTTCCCGGATCTTCTTCGGGTACCGCGCCCGTCTCATGTCCTCCATGAAGGCCCGCAGATGGCCGTTCGCATGCAGCACATGGTCGGCCTTGTCCAGGAACTCCGGGCGTGGAATGCGCTGGCCCCGCTCGATCTTCCGGATCAGGTCCTCCCCGTACCCGAGCGCTTCCGCCAATTCGCCGGGCCGCAACCCCGCGGCCTCCCGGCACACCTTCAGCAGGCGTCCCACCGCCTGCACCAACGGTTCGATCTCCTCCCCGGGCTCTACAGACCAACCCGACTCGTCCACGTCATCGACCATGGCTCCTCCTTCGATGCGCACGCATACCCGTACAACGCGGCGAAGAGCCAGGACAGCACGGGACAGACCCCGGACAAGAAAAAGCCGGTGAGGGTGCAGCCCCGTCCCCACGGGCACCCTCACCGGCAGTTCAGCCGCAGGAGCCGTACGTCAGACCCGTACCAGCTCCCGCTCGTCCTCCGTGCCGTCCGCAGAGGAGGCGACCCGCAGGCCCTCGCCCTCGACGTCCACGTTGGGCAGGATCCGGTCCAGCCACTTCGGGAGCCACCAGGCGCGCTTGCCGAGGAGGGCGAGCACCGCCGGGACGATCGCCATGCGGACGACGAACGCGTCGAAGAAGACGGCGATGGCGAGGCCGAAGCCGATCATCTTGACCATGGACTCGCTGGAGCCGATGAAGCCGGAGAAGACGGCGATCATGATGACGGCGGCGGCGGTGACGACGCGGGCGCCGTGCCGGAACCCCGTCACCACGGCCTGGGTCGGCTTCTCGCCGTGGACGTACGCCTCGCGCATCCGGGTGACGAGGAAGACCTCGTAGTCCATCGCGAGACCGAAGACGACGCCCACCATGAAGATCGGCATCATCGACATGACCGGGCCGGTCTGCTGGACGTTCATCAGGCCGGACAGCCAGCCCCACTGGAAGACCGCCACGACCGCGCCGAGCGCCGCGAGCACGCTGAGCAGGAAGCCGAGGGCCGCCTTCAGCGGGACGAGGACCGAGCGGAAGACCACGATCAGCAGGAGGAAGGCCAGGCCGACCACCAGGGCGAGGTAGGGGAGCAGCGCGTCGTTCAGGCGCTGGGAGACGTCGATGTTCATCGCCGTCGAGCCCGTCACCAGGAGCTTCGCGTCCGTCTTCGCCTCGATGTCCGCGCCCTTGCCGCGGATCTCGTGCACCAGGTCCTCGGTGGACTTGGAGGACGGCTTGGACTTGGGGACGACCGTGATGATCGCGGTGTCGCCCGCCTTGTTGGGCGTGGCCGGGGTGACCGCGACGACGTCCTTCAGGCCCTTGATCTCCTTGCGGACCTCGCTGAAGGCCGTCTTGGGGTGCGCGCTGCCCTCGGCGTCGACGACGACCATCAGGGGGCCGTTGAAGCCGGCGCCGAAACCGTCGGACAGGAGGTCGTAGGCGCGGCGCTGGGTGGTGGAGGTGGGCTGGGCGCCGTCGTCGGGCAGGCCCAGTTCCAGGGACGAGACCGGGACCGCGGCCGCGCCGAGGCCGATCACTCCGAGGAGGAGGACCGCGGCGGGGCGTCGTACGACGAAACTCGCCCAGCGGGTGCCCATGTTGGGGCGGGCCGGCTTCCTGGCCGCCCGGCCGCCGCCGAGCAGCTTGCTCTTCTCGCCGGCCGGCTTGACCTTGCGGCCCGCGTAGCCGAGCAGCGCGGGGATCATCGTGAGCGCGATCAGTACGGCGATGGCGACCGTGCCCGCCGCCGCGATGCCCATCTTCGTCAGCATCGGAATGTTGACGACCGACAGGCCGACCAAGGCGATGACGACGGTCAGGCCCGCGAAGACCACCGCGGAGCCGGCCGTGCCGACGGCGCGGCCGGCCGCCTCCTCGCGCTCGCGGCCCTCGGCGAGTTCGGCGCGGTAGCGGGAGACGATGAACAGGGCGTAGTCGATGCCGACGGCGAGGCCGATCATCATCGCCAGGGTGGAGGTGGTGGAGCCCAGGTCGAGGGCGGAGGCGAGCGCGGTGATGGAGGCGATGCCGATGCCCACGCCGACGAGCGCGGTCAGCAGCGGCAGTCCGGCCGCGAGCAGGGAGCCGAAGGTGATGACGAGGACGACGGCGGCGATGCCGATGCCGATCAGCTCACCGGCCCCCTCCTGGGGCACGGAGCTGAGCGCGTCACCGCCGATCTCGACGGTCAGCCCGGCGTCCCGCGCGTCCTGCGCGGCCTTCTTCAGGGCGTCGCGCGAGGAGTCCTCCAGCTCCATGCCGGAGACCTTGTACTTCACCGAGGCGTAGGCGATGGTGCCGTCCTGGCTGACGGCGTGCCCGGTGTAGGGGTCGGCGACCGAGGTGACCTCGGCGTCGCGGCCCAGTTCGCGCACGGTCTTCTCGACGGCGGCCTTGTTGGGCTTGGCGGTCATCTTCTCGCCGGCCGGCGCCTTGAAGACGACCCGCGCGGTGGCGCCGTCGGCGCTCATCCCGGGGAAGCGCTGTTCCAGCAGGTCGAAGGCCTTCTGGGCCTCGGTGCCGGGGATCGAGAAGGAGGTGCTGCCGGCGGGCGGCGCGGAGGCGGCGCCCACCCCGGCGAGGGTGAGCAGCGCGACCCATATCAGGGCGACGAAGTGCCGTCGCCGGAAGGCCAGACGGCCGAGTCGGTACAGGAATGTGGCCACGGAGGCGTACTCCCGGTCAGGTCGTGGGGGTTCATCAGGGCAGGGGTGATCAGCCCGACGACGTGAGCGGTGACGTCAGATGGTGGGCTTGACGGGTTGGTGCGCGAAGGGGGTCAGGCGCCGAGGGCGGGGAGGACCACGGCGTCGATGTAGGAGGTGAGGAAGTCCTGGGTGGGCGGCTGGTCCTCCAGGAGGGTGCGGGTGGCGAAGCCCCCGACCATCATGTGCACCAGGAATCCGATCGCCGGGCAGTCCGGGCGGACCTCGCCCCGGTCGATGGCCCGCTGGAGCATCTGCCGCCCCTTGCCGATCTCCGCCTCGACGATCTGCTCCCTGAAGGCCTCGCGCAGGTCCTCGTTGTGGTGCATCGCCATGGCGACGCCCCGCATCAGGGCGGAGTTCCGCGCCATCGCGCAGTCGTCCTCCATCGCCACGAGGGCGTGCAGGTCGCCGCGGAGCGAGCCGGTGTCGATGTCCTCCAGGTCGCCGCGCTTGGTGTGCCGCAGCGCCCTGACGACCAGTTCGGCCTTGCCGCCCCACTGGCGGTAGAGCGTGGCCTTGCTGGACCGGGTGCGGGCGGCGACGGCGTCCATGGTGAGGGCGTCGTAACCGACCTCCCGGAGCAGGTCGAGCACGGCCTCGTACAGTTCGGCCTCGCGCTCGGGGGTGATCCGACTGCGACGTCCAGCCGTGACGGCCTCGGTCATGTCGCCCACCCTTCCGCTCCGGAACCCGGGGGGTCCGAAGCCGCCTCGCGTTCGTCCGTCCTGGTGCGTCCGTGCGTTCGTACGTCCACGAAGATACCCCCACCCCTCCTGCGAAACGAAACCGTTTCGTACGTGTGCTCCGTCACGAACGTGAGGAACGCATAAGAACGGCACATAAGTTGCCCGCCCCCCGCGCGCGGAAAAGCATGGGGAGGGTGAGCTATCTGCGCTTCCCCCACCTCAGCGGCGACCTGCTCTGCTTCGTGGCCGAGGACGACCTGTGGCTGGCCCCCCTCGACGCCCCCGGCCGCGCCTGGCGGCTCACCGCGGACCGGACGAAGACCGGGCACCCGCGCTTCTCCCCCGGCGGCGACCGGATCGCGTACACGAGCTGGCGCAGCCTGGTCCCCGAGATCCATCTCGTGGACGTCACCGGCGGACCGCCACGGCAGCTGACGTACTGGGGCAGCACCGACACCCAGGTGTGCGGCTGGTCCCCGGACGGCGACATCCTGGCGGTGGCCTCGCACGGGCAGCCCTTCTCCTACTTCACCTGGGCCTACAAGGTGACCCCCAACGGCGATCCGGGCGGCCGGCTGCCCTGGGGGCCGGTCACCGAGATCCAGGTCGCCGACCTGGACGGCGAGCGCAGGACGCTGCTGCTCACCGGCACCCCACCGCACGAACCGGCCTCCTGGAAGCGCTACCGGGGCGGCGCCATGGGCCGGCTGTGGCTGCACGGCGAGCGCCTGCTGCCCGGCATCGAGGGCCATCTGGCCAGCCCCGTCTACGTCGCCGGGCGGATCGCCTTCCTCTCCGACCACGAGGGCGTCGGCAACCTCTACTCCTGCGCCTACGACGGCACGGACCTGCGCCGCCACACCGACCACGACGCCTGCTACGCCCGGCACGCCTCCAGCGACGGCACCCGGGTGGTCTACCAGTGCGCGGGCGACCTGTGGCTGGTGGACGACTTCTCCCCGGGCGGCGTCCCGCGCAGGCTCGACGTCCGCCTGGCCGGTCCGGCCGCGGGCCGCCGCCGCTACCAGGTGCCGGCCGCGCAGAACGTGGACGGCATCTCCGTGGACGAGACCGGCCGGGCCAGCGCGGTCGTGGTGCGCGGCAGCCTGTACTGGCTCACCCACCGCGACGGCCCGGCCCGCACCATCGCGGACACCCCCGGCGTCCGGGTCCGGCTGCCGGAGATGCTGGGCTCCATGGGGCAGGTGGCCTATGTGACCGACGCCGAGGGCGAGGACGCGGTGGAGATCGCCCAGCTCCCCCGCGCCACCGGCGACCGCCCGCACCGCCGGCTCGCCCAGGGCGCCCTCGGCCGGGTCCTGGAGATGGTCTCCGACCCGCTCGGCGAGCGCCTGGCCGTCGCCTCGCACGACGGCCGCCTGCTGCTGATCGACGTGCCGGAGGAGCCCGGCGCCGGGGCCCCCGAGTCGCCCGGCACCGGCGTGGGCGCGGAGTCCGAGGAGGGCGCCGTCACCGAGCTGATCCGCTCCGTCAACGGCCCCGTGCGCGACCTCGCCTTCTCCCCCGACGGCACCTGGCTCACCTGGTCCCACCCCGGTATCGGCCGCTCCCTGCGCCAGATCAAGCTGGCCCGCATCAAGGACCGGCTGATCGTGGACGTCACCGACGGCCGCTTCGAGGACGAGACCCCCGTCTTCACCCGCGACGGCCGCTACCTCGCCTTCCTGTCCTGGCGCGGCTTCGACCCGGTCTACGACGTCCACACCGGCGACCTGTCCTTCCCGCTCGGCAGCCGCCCCTACCTGGTCCCGCTGTCCTCGGCGACCCCCTCGCCCTTCGCCCTGAACCCCGAGGGCCGCCCGGCGGCGGGCGGGCTCGACCCCGTGGAGGACGAGGAGAGCGGCGAGGCGGGCGCGGTGACGGTCGAGGTGGAGGGCCTGGCGAACCGGGTCACCCCGTTCCCGGTGATCGCCTCCAAGTACTCCTCGCTGTACCCGGTCGCGGGCGGCGGCCTGGTCTGGCTGCGCTGGCCGATCTCCGGCGCGCTCGGCGAGACCTTCGCCAACCCGGCCGACACCAGCGGCCGCCCCACCCTGGAGTACTTCAACATCACCAAAGCGAAGAAGTCCGAACTCGTGGGCCACCTCGACTGGTTCGCGGTGAGCGGCGACGGCACCCGGCTGGTCGTGGTGGACGAGGGCGAGCTGCGCGCGGTGCCGTCCACCGAGGTCGGCGACCTCGACAGCACCGTCTGGATCGACCTGCGCCGCATCCTGCACGAGGTGGACCCGCCCGCCGAGTGGCGCCAGGCCTACGACGAGGCCGGCCGGCTCATCCGCGCCTACTTCTGGGACCCCGGCATGAGCGGCATCGACTGGGACGCGGTGCTCGACCAGTACCGCCCGCTCGTCGAACGGGTCGCCTCTCCCGACGAGTTCGCGGACCTGCTGCGCGAGGTCCTCGGCGAACTCGGCACCTCCCACGCCTACGTCACCGCCTCCCGCCGCAACGAGGGCCCGCCCCACTACCAGCGCTGGCAGGGCCTGCTCGGCGCCGACCTGGTGCGCCGCGACGCCGGCTGGACGGTACGGCGGATCCTGCCCGGCGACTCCTCGGACTCCAAGGCCCGCTCCCCGCTGGCCGGCACGGGCATCCGCGAGGGCGCGGTCCTCACCCATGTCGACGGCCGCCCGGTCGACCCCGTGCGGGGCCCCTTCCCGCTGCTGGCGGGCTCGGGCGGTACGACGGTGGAGCTGACGTTCAGCCCCGCGGAGGGCACGGGACCGCCCCGCCGGGTCGCCGTCGTCCCGCTGATCGACGACCGGCCGCTGCGCTACCAGCACTGGGTGGCCAAACGCCGGGAGGTGGTCCGGGAGTTGAGCGGCGGCAAGTGCGGCTATCTGCACATCCCCGACATGGGCGGCTCGGGCTGGGCCCAGTTCAACCGCGACCTGCGCATGGAGGTGTCCCGGCCCGCGCTGATCGTGGACGTGCGCGGCAACGCGGGCGGCCACATCAGTGAGCTGGTCATCGAGAAGCTGACCCGGACCATCCTGGGCTGGGACCTGACGCGCAACGCCCAGCCGGTGTCGTACACCTCGAACGCGCCCCGGGGCCCGGTGGTGGCCCTCGCCGACGAGGCGACCTCCTCCGACGGCGACATGATCACGGCCGCGTTCAAACTGCTCAAGCTCGGCCCGGTGGTGGGCCAGCGCACCTGGGGCGGAGTCGTCGGCATGACCGGCCGGCACCGCCTGGGCGACGGCACCGTCATCACCGTCCCCATGAACGCGGCCTGGTTCGACGCGTACGGCTGGTCCGTGGAGAACCACGGCGTCGCCCCCGACCTCGAAATCCTCCGCACCCCCCTGGACTGGGCCGAGGGCCGCCACGCCCAGATGGACGACGCGATCCAACTGGCCCTGGAACTCCTGGAGTCCAACCCGGCGGCGATCCCCCCGGACTACACGGACGTCCCGAACCGGACCCGCCCGGAGCTTCCCCCGAGGGCGACCTGACCGCGGGGGACCTGAGGCCGGCCGCGCGGGAAAGAACGCGGGAACGCACATGGGGCGCCCTTCCGGAAGAAGGGCGCCCCACGCGTCAACTACACGTCGTAGTCATGGTCGAGCCGGTCCTGCGCCTCCGTGTCGTCGATGTCCTGACGACCGCGGTTGGGCTGCTGCGAGCTGCGCTGGCCCTGCCCCGACTGGCCCGGCTGCCGCTGCTGGGACTGGCCCGGCTGCTGACCGGTGCGCTCACGCGACTGGCCCAGCTTGTCCTTGCCCTGACGCTGGCCCTGACCCTGGTGCTGCTGGTCCTTCATACCCATGTGGGTTCACTCCTGTGGTGAGTGAGAGTGGGGAAGTCGGCCCCTTGCGGGGCCACGACCAGATTCACACGACCGGCCACGCTGCGCATGTGGATCAGTCACGGTGCGTGACGCGCGCCGCCTCGTCCGCCGCCCCGCCCGCGCCGACCAGCCCGGACCGCATCCCCTCCAGCCGGGGCGCGAACCGCTTCATCTCCCGCTGCCCGACCGAGCCGATGAGCCCCGGCAGATACCCGCGCACGCTCTGCATGCCCCGCAGCCACCACTGCGCGTACACGTGCGAGGAACGCCGCTCGATCCCCGCGACGATCCGGTCCACCGCGGGCCCCAGCGGATACGTCTTGTTCGACGGCCACGGCAGCCGCTGCCGCAACTCCCGCATGACGTCTTCCTCGTCGGCCCCGCGCACCATGTCGGTGTCGGTCCACGACAGGTACCCGACGCCGACCCGCACCCCCTGGTAGCCGACCTCGGCACGCAGACTGTGCGCGAACGCCTCCACACCGGACTTGGAGGCGCAGTACGCGGTCATCATCGGCGCCGGGGTGATCGCCGCGAGGGAGGCGATCTGGAGCAGATAGCCCCGGCTCTCGACCAGCACCGGCAGGAACGCGCGGGCGGTCACCGCCGAACCGATGAGGTTGACCTCGATCACCCGCCGCCAGGCGCCCGGGTCGGAGTCGACGAACGGACCGCCCGTCGCCACACCGGCGTTGGCGACCACGATGTCCACCTTGCCGAAGCGCGCCTTCACCTCCCGCGCCACCCGGGTCATCGTCTCGTGGTCGGTGACGTCGGCGTACCAGTAGGCGCTTTCGCTGTGCAGCCGCCCGGAGACCTCCTTGAGGGCCTCCTCCTCCAGTCCGACCAGCGCCACCTTCGCGCCGCGCGCGGACAGCTTGCGCGCCAGCAACTCGCCGACGCCGCGCGCCGCTCCGGTGACGACCGCGACCTGTCCTTCGAGATCGACCCTGCTCATGCGCCCTCCTTGGTCCGCTCGGGAGCGGGTTCGCCGGCCCCCGTGACATACGTGGTGACGAGTTCCCGGATCCGGCCGGTGACCCGGTGGGGTACCTCGACCGGGGTCATGTGGCCGGCGCCGGGCAGTTCGGTGAGACCCGCGCACCGGGGCAGCCCGGCGACCAGGGCATGGGCGTGCACCGGGGGCAGGAGGCGGTCGGCCGTGCCGTGCAGCACCGCGGTGGGCATGTCCAGCTTCCGCACGCCGTCTTCGAGGTCGAGCGTCGCCAGCACCTGGGACCAGGCGTACCGCACGCCGGTCGGGCAGCCGTGCACGATCCGCGCGCAGGCCTCCACCATCTCCGGTGTCGAACGGGCGCCCATCGTGCCGTACTTGAGGACGCGCTTGGCCAGCGGCGTGACCGGGCCGAGCGGGGCGCGCGAGCCGAGGACGCGCGCGCTGAGCCGGGTGCGCAGCGGCCCCTCGCGCAGCGGCAGCACCCGGGCCTCGGCGACCAGCCGCGAACTTCCGGTGCTGGCCAGCAGGACGGCCGCGGCGTGGTCGCGGAACCGGGGACGCCCGGCCGCCGCCATGACCGTCATGCCGCCCATGGAGTGGCCGGCGATCAGGGCCTGTTCGCCGTCCGCGAGCGTCGCGGCGAGCACCGCCTCCAGGTCGTCGGCGAGCGCGCGGGTGGTGCACACGGGGCTCGCGGGGCTGCGCCCGTGCCCCCGCTGGTCGTACACGATCACCCGGTGGTCCACCGCCAGGTCCCGGATCTGCGCCGCCCAGAAGGCGGTCGAGCAGGTCCAGCCGTGGGAGAGGACGACGGGCGGCGCGTCCTTCGGCCCGTGCACCTCGGCGTACAGCCGGGCGCCGTCGGTGGAGGAGACGGTGAGTTCGCGGACGGGGGCGGGCGGGGCGTAGGCGCCGGAGGTCATGTGGGTGGCGCGGGGGCGGCTCACGCGGCGACCTCGTCCGGCTGTCCGCCCCTGGCCGGCTTGCGGGTCCTCGGGGCGGCGGCCGTCCCGGAGCCTTCCGGTGTCCGCGCCGCGCGCACGACCTCGTACTCGCCGAGGTCCACCTGCCGGGTCGCGCGCCGGAACTCGGTCGTCGTGCCGGGCCACACGGTGGTGTTGCGGCCGTTCTCGTCCAGGTACCAGCTCGTGCAGCCGCCGGTGTTCCACACGGTCCGCTTCATGCGCTCCTGGACCTTGTGGTTCCAGGCCGCGACCGCGCCGGGCCGGGCGTCGAGCGCGGTGCGGCCGCCGAGCACGTCGAGCTGGCGCAGATAGTCGGCCATGTAGTTCAGCTGGCACTCGATCATGAGGATCATGGACGAGTTGCCGAGGCCGGTGTTGGGCCCGATGACCATCATGAAGTTCGGGAACCCGCTGGCCGTGGCACCGCGCAGCGCCTGCATGCCGTCCTTCCACGCCTCGGCGAGGGTGATGCCCTCCGCGCCGACCACGCGCTCGGCGATCGGCATGTCCGTGACGTGGAAGCCCGTACCGAAGATGATCGCGTCGACCTCGGCCTCGGTGCCGTCGGCGGCGACCACGGTCGAGCCCCGGACCTCGCTGAGCCCGCTCGCGACGACGTCCACGTTGGGCCTGGTCAGCGCCGGGTAGTAGGTGTTGGACAGCAGGATGCGCTTGCAGCCGATGCGGTAGCCGGGGGTGAGCTTGGCGCGCAGGGCCGGGTCCTTGACCGCGCGGGCCATGTTGCGCTTGGCGAGCTGTTCGACCAGGCCGAGTTCGTCGGGGCGCTTGGTGAACGCCTGCACCTGGAGTTCCCGGATGCCCCACAGCAGGCCGCGCCGAAGCCGGGTGGTCAGCGGGAGCGCGCGGTGCAGCCGGCGCTCGGCGGGGCCGATGGCGCGGTCCGCCCGGGGCATCACCCACGGCGGGGTGCGCTGGAAGAGAGTGAGCCGGCCGACCTTCGACTGGATGGCGGGCACGATCTGGATGGCGGAGGCGCCGGTGCCGACCATGGCGACGCGCTTGCCGCGCAGGTCGTAGTCGTGGTCCCAGCGGGCGGAGTGGAACACCTTGCCGGGGAAGGAGTCCAGGCCCGGGATGTCGGGCGTCTTGGGGTCGGACAGCGGTCCGGTGGCGGAGACGACGACGTCGGCGGTCAGCGACCCGCGCGTGGTCTCGATGTGCCAGCGCAGGTTCTCCCGGTCCCAGGTGAGCAGCTTGACCTCGGCGCCGAAGCGGATCTGCGGGCGCAGGCCGAAGAGGTCGGTGACGTGCTCCAGGTAGGCGCGGATGTGCTTCTGCCCGGAGAAGGTGCGCGGCCACTCGGAGTTGGGCGCGAAGGAGAAGGAGTAGAGGTGGGAGGGCACGTCACAGGCGCACCCGGGGTAACTGTTGTCCCGCCAGGTGCCGCCGACGCTGTCGGCCCGTTCCAGGACGACGAAGTCGGTGATCCCCTCGCGGCGCAGCCGCACGGCGGCGCCCAGCCCGCCGAAGCCGGACCCGATCACCGCCACCCTCACATGCTCGTGCTCGGCCATCCCGGAGCCTCCACGCCTCGCTGAAAAATACTGCCAGTGAACACTGGCACGATGGGACTGTAGAGCAGCTCCGTACCGAGCGGTAGGGGGCGCGGGCAGGAAAGTTACCGGCGGTACACCATAGGCTTCGGGCGTGGCAGCAGACACCGGACACCCCGAGGCGGCCCGCCAGGGCCCGCGCGAGTACCGCACGGACGAGCTGGCGCGGCTGGCCGGCATCACCGTGCGCACGCTGCGCTTCTACCGCGAACGCAAGCTGCTGCCGCCACCCCGCCGCGAAGGGCGCCTGGCCTGGTACGACGACCACCACCTGGCCCGGCTGCGCACCATCGGGGCCCTGCTGGAACGCGGCCACACGCTGACCGGCATCGGGGAGCTCGCGGAGGCCCTGGACCAGGGCCGGGACATCACCGACCTGCTCGGCGTCGGCACCCCCACCGAGGAGGAGCCGATCCGCCTCACCCCGGAGGAGCTGGCCGCCCGCTTCGAGGGCGAGGTCACCCCGGAGAACCTGGCCGCCGCCATGAAGCTCGGCTATCTGGGCACCGACGGCGACAAGATCGTGCACATCAGCCGGCGCCTGCTGGACGTCTCCTCCGCCCTGGTCCGCGAGGGCATCCCGCTCGCCGAGGTCCTCTCGGCCGGCGCCCGCGTCCGCGAGCACGCCGAGGCCCTGGCCACCCTCTTCTCCGACCTGATCCTGCGCCACGCCCCGGAGGAGGACCTGCACCGCCTGCGCCCGCTGGCCCGCAGCGTGGTCGAGGCGGAACTGTCCCTGGCCATGGACAGACGACTGAACAAGGGGACCGGGGAGGACCAAGACTGAACCAGGACAGACGTTCACTCCATCGGGGCATATTCCAGGCAAGCATGGACGAATATCAATTCGGCCACCGAGAGTGAGACCGAGAATCGCCATCGCCCGCGACCTGAACAACCTGGGCATCCCCGTGCCCCGGGACCGCCACGCGCAGCTCCATGGACGCCCCACGGGCGGCCGACGCCACGGCCGGGACTTCGAGCGTTTCCGGTGGACGTCCGGCACTCCGTCCAAGGTACTGCGCAGCCCATCGCTGATGGGCCACCGTACCCACAGCGGCCAGACGGTCCGCGATGAAACCGGCGCACACTTCGCCGCGCGCAAGGGCTACTCGTACGGCGACTACGTGTGCCGGGCGACAGCTCGCGGTGACGTATGTCCAGCACCGGCTGGTGTGCGCTCGGACCGGCTCGATCAGTACACACTCGACTGCTACCGTCGGGCGACCGGGAAACACGCGACCCGCGAAAATCTCCTCCGCGACGGAGTCCACGTCACCGTCGCCAAGGGACGCCGCGGCGGCAGCCCCGCACGCAACACCGGACCCGATACCTCACGCCTGTTCTTCACGATCGGCCAAGGCGTCGGCATCACATCTCGAAAGTCACCGTCACCGGAGCATGGTCCGACCACCGCTCCTCGTGGCTGGCCGCTCGCTCAACCACAGCCTTGACCGCACGCCGGGCGAGCCCGGGGGTGGCCACGGCCAGATCGATCCTCCACCCCGAATCGTTGTCGAACGCCCGCCCCCGGTAGGACCACCACGTGTAGGGACCGTCGACGTCCGGGTGCAGGGCGCGTACGACGTCGACGTAGCCGCCGTCCTGCGCCGCGAACACCTGGCCCAGCCAGGACCGCTCCTCGGGCAGGAAGCCGGAGTTCTTGAGGTTGCCGCGCCAGTTCTTGAGGTCGGCCTCGCGGTGGGCGATGTTCCAGTCGCCGCAGACGACCACCTCGCGCCCCTCGGCGGCGGCCCGTTCGCGCAGCGCCTTGAGGTGGGTGAGGAACTCCGTCATGAAGCGGACCTTCTCGTCCTGCCGCTCGGTACCGACCTCGCCGGCGGGCAGGTAGAGGGAGGCGACGGTGACGCCGGGCAGATCGGCCTCGACGTAACGTCCGCTGCCGTCGAACTCGGCGGACCCGAAGCCGACCCGGATCCGGTCGGGCTCACGCCGGGTGTACAGGGAGACGCCCGCGCGCCCCTTCGCGGCAGCCGGGGCGTGCACGACGTGCCAGCCGTCGGGCCGCCGTACCTCCTCGGGCAGCTGGTGCGGCTCGGCGCGCACCTCCTGGAGGCAGACGACGTCCGCCTCCGTGGCGGCCAGCCACGGCACGAAGCCCTTCTTGGCGGCGGCCCGCAGCCCGTTCACGTTCACCGAGGTCACAGTCAGCACCGAAGCACGATACCGGCACACTGGACGGAGCCCTCCCGACGAGGGGTCCCTCCCGCATGGAAGCTCGATGCCCAGATGAACATTCGCCGCGTAGGTTTCGACCACCCCGACGCCATGAAGCTCAACGACGCGGTGCAGGCCGAATACGCCCTCCGTTACGGCGACGACGGCGATGAAACCTTTCTCACCCCGGAGGACTTCCTCCCGCCCCGGGGCATCTACCTGATCGCCTACGACGCGTACGACCGTCCCGTGGCCACCGGCGGCTGGCGCAGCCAGGAGCGCAACGACGAGGGCTACTCGGACGGCGACGCCGAGCTCAAGCGCATGTACGTGATCGAGGAGATGCGCGGCCGCGGTCTGGCCCGCCGGATGCTGGCCGCGCTGGAGGAGGACGCCCGGGCGGCCGGGCGCCTGCGCATGGTCCTGGAGACGGGCACCAAGCAGCCGGAGGCCATCGCCCTGTACGCCTCCAGCGGTTACGCGCCCTGCCCCAAGTTCGGCTTCTACCGCTTCCACGAGGAGAGCCGCTGCTACGCGAAGGCCCTCTAGCCGCCTCTAGCCGCCCTCCAGCGGCCCCGGGCTCCGGGGAGGGGAAAGCCGTGGCGGCGCTCCTCCTCGGAGGGGCCGGAACTCCCCGGAGGGGCGGAACCGTCGTACAACATGTCGAAGCCCCGGTCGGTTTCCCGACCGGGGCTTCGAGCTGCGTGGACCTGAGGGGATTCGAACCCCTGGCCCCCTCGATGCGAACGAGGTGCGCTACCGGACTGCGCCACAGGCCCTTGCAACGAGTGAAACTTTAGCATCCCGATCGGGGTGCTTGGAAATCCGTTCCCGGACTGGTCAGGGGGCGGCTCCCGGGGTGTGGCGGCCGTCACTCGTTGGCGGCGCGCGGACGGTCGCCGTCCTCGTACTGGTCGAACAGCGGGGTGCGGCCGCGCTCGCGGGACCGCCGGGCGGAGGCCGCGCGCCGCGCGCCGCCACGGCCGTCGGCCAGCCGGTCCGCCGAGGCCGGCGCCGGCTCGCCCTCCTCGGCGGCGGGCGCCTGGCCCGGCGCCTCCTGCTCCGGGGCGACCGAGCTGGACCGCGCCGAGCTCCAGGTGCCGGGCCCGCCCAGGTCGACGCCGGAGGTGGCCCGCGGCGCGACCGGCGCGGTCACGTACGTGGGCAGGGGCACCGGCACCGGGTCCCAGCTGTCCCCGTGTCCGGGGCGCTGCTGGCGCTCGCGCTGCTGGTCGACCCATTCGGCGTGGTCGGTCTGCTCGACCAAGGCGCGCCGGTCGGCGGCGAGCGTGGAGAGGCCGGGGTCCGTGTCGGTCCCTGTGGCCTCCTCCGGTTCGTCGGCGGCGGTGTGGGCGGCCTCCGGGGTGACGCGCCGGCGCGGCTGGCGCTCGCGCAGCCGCTGGGCGGCGGCCTCGGCGCGGCGGCGGTCCATCTGGTAGGCGAAGCGGCGGCGTTCCTGGGCGCGCAGATAGGCGATGTACGCGCTGAGGAGCACGGCGGGCGCGGCGGGCGCCCACAGGAAGGCGAGCCCGCCGACGGCGGCGACGATCGCGCCGACGGTGAAGGCGAGGAAGAGCAGCACGGTGGTGCGCCGGCGGCGCGCGAGCACCTTGGTGCGCCGGGCGCGCGCCGCGGCCGCCTGTGCCGAGGGTGCGTGCCGGGAGGCCGGGGCGTGCTGCTGGGCCCCGGCCGCGGCGGGCGCGGGGACCTGGTCCCGGTCGGATTCCGGGCTCCGGGACGCCTCGGGCTCCGCCTCCACCGGGAGCTGAGGGCGGGTCGGGGGCATGGCGAAGGCCCGGACGTCCACCGAATCGGTGACGGCGTCCGGATCGACGGCGCCCTGCTCCCCCTCCTGGGTGGAGCGCGCCCGCAGGTCCCTGGCGTACCGGCGCTCCATCCCCGCCCGTCCGGACAGCAGCCGGATGGCGGTGCTGAAGCGTTCCGTCGGACGGGCCTCATTCAGCTCGTCCTGCCTACGGAGCCACATCGGCACCAAGTAGGCGGCCCAGGCCCCGACGATGACTGCGTAGATGAGGCCGCTGCTGCTCACGCCTCACACGGTAGAGGGCTTTGGCTTGAGGCATCGGCCAATTGGGCCGGTGTGTCGCACGATCCGGCTGATATTTCCAGCATTTTTGTGGCCGATGCGATCACCGGACCGTCCCCGTGGGGTAATTCAAAGTCACGGAGACGGCCGGCGGCCCCTTAATTTCGAACACTTATTCAATTACGTGTTCTGGGGATTCCGTGGACCGTGCGACGTGGCACGCGCCCGCCGCCAGCGTCCGAGCAGCCCGTCCGGAACCTCCTCGGCGGTCAGCGCGAAGACCAGGTGGTCCCGCCAGGCGCCGTCGATGTGCAGATAACGCGGCCGCAGTCCCTCCTCGCGGAATCCGAGTTTCTCCACCACCCGGCGGCTGGGCCGGTTCTCGGGGCGAATGCACACCTCGATGCGGTGCAGCCCGAGGGTGCGGAAACAGTGGTCCGCCGCCAGCGCGACGGCGGTCGGCATCACCCCGCGCCCGGCCACCGCCTCGTCCACCCAGTAGCCGATGTGCCCGGAGCACATCGAGCCCCAGGTGATCCCGGCGACCGTCAACTGCCCGACGAGGCGCCCCTGGTACTCGATGACGAACGGCAGCATCCGGCCCGCGTGCGCCTCGCGGCGCAGATGCCGGACCATCTGCCGGTACGTCGGCCGGTGCACGACCGGGCCGTTCGGGGTGGGCGGCGGGATGGTGGCCTCCCAGGGGCGCAGCCAGTCGCGGTTGCGCCGGTTCACCTCGCGCCACTCCCGCTGGTCGCGCAGCTTTATCGGCCGGAGGACGACATCGCCGTCCACCAGCTCGACCGGCCAGGTCGACCCGTTCAGCTCGCACCCCCAGTGCTGGGTCTGACGTGGTCGCCGCCGCGGATCTGGTCGACGGCGTGGACCAGCAGGGGCTCCAGGACGGCGAGTCCGTCCTTCACCCCGCCCGTGGATCCGGGCAGGTTGACGATCAGGGTCCGGCCCGCGACCCCGGCGATGCCCCGGGACAGCGCGGCGGTCGGCACCTTGCCGATGCCGAAGGCCCGGATGGCCTCGGCGATGCCCGGCACCTCGTGGTCGATGACGGCGCGGGTCGCCTCGGGGGTCCGGTCGGTCGGTGTGAGGCCGGTGCCGCCGGTGGTGACGATCGCGTCGTACCCGGCGGCGGCGCCCGCGCGCAGGGCCGCCTCGACCGGCTCCCCGTCGGGCACCACCCGGGGGCCGTCCACGGCGAAGCCGAGGCGCGCGAGGCCGTCGGCGATCAGCGGGCCGCCCCGGTCCTCGTAGACCCCCGCGGCGGCCCGGTTGGAGGCGGTGATCACCAGGGCGCGGTAGCTCATGCCCGGCTCCAGTCGCCCGACTTGCCGCCCGTCTTCTCCTGAACGCATACGTCCGTGATGACCGCTCCCTTGTCGACCGCCTTGACCATGTCGATCACGGTGAGCGCGGCGACCGTCACCGCGGTGAGGGCCTCCATCTCGACGCCCGTGCGGTCCGTGGTCTTCACGGTGGCCCGGATCTCGACGGCGTCGTCCGTGACCGACAGGTCCAGTTTCACACCCGACACCGACAGCGGGTGGCACAGCGGGATCAGGTCCGGGGTGCGCTTGGCGCCCATGATGCCCGCGATCCGCGCGGTGGCCAGCGCGTCGCCCTTGGGCACCCCCTCGCCGCGCAGCAGTTCGATCACGCGGGGCGAGACCAGGACGCGGCCGCTGGCGCGCGCGGTGCGCGCGGTGACGTCCTTGCCGGACACGTCGACCATGCGGGCCGCGCCGGCCGCGTCGAGGTGCGTGAGGTGGTCCTGTGCGGGGGATCCGGGGGTCTGCCCCCGGGACGGTTCGGTCATGCTGTGCGGCGCTCCCGGTCCGGGCCCGCAGTGCGGTGCGCGGGCCTGCTGTGCGCGACACGGTACCGCCAAGTAGCCTCGCGCAGCCGCCCCGCACCCGCCTCAGCCGAGCGGTACGACCTCCACCTCGGTGCCGGGCTCGACGGACTCCATGTCCTCCGGTACGACGATCAGCGCGTCGGCGTGCGCCAGCGCGGCCACCAGGTGCGAGCCCGCGCCGCCCACCGGGGTGACCTCCCCGTCGGCGTACCGCCCCCGCAGGAACTGCCGGCGCCCCTTCGGGGAGCGCAGCGCCTTGTCCGCCTTCAGCGTGGCCCGTACCCGCGGCCGGTGCAGGTCGGTCAGGCCCATCAGGGCGCGGATCGCGGGGCGCACGAACAGCTCGAAGGAGACGTACGACGACACGGGGTTGCCCGGCAGCGCGAGCAGCGGGGTGTGGTCGGGGCCGATGGAGCCGAAGCCCTGGGGCTTGCCCGGCTGCATGGCCAGCTTGCGGAACTCGATGCCGCTGCCCGGCACGTCCTCGTCGCCGACGTCCGCCAGCGCCTCCTTGACCACGTCGTACGCCCCGACGCTCACCCCGCCCGTGGTGACCAGCAGGTCGGCGCGGATCAGCTGGTCCTCGATGGTCGAGCGCAGGGTCTCGGCGTCGTCGGCGACGGCGCCCACCCGGTAGGCGATGGCGCCCGCGTCCCGCGCGGCGGCGGTGAGGGAGAAGCTGTTGGAGTCGTAGATCCGGCCGTGGCCCAGCGGCTCGCCGGGCTGGACGAGTTCGCTGCCGGTGGAGACGACGACCACGCGCGGGCGCGGGCACACCCGCACCGTGCCGCGGCCGATCGCGGCGAGCAGGGCGATCTGCGGCGGGCCGAGGATCGTGCCGGCCTCAAGGGCGCGGTCGCCGGCCTTCACGTCGCTGCCCTCGGCCCGCACGTGCGCGCGCGCCTCGACGGGCCGGTGCACGCGCACCTGCCCCTCGGCGTCCTCGGGGGCGAGGCTGCGGGCCCGCATGCCGCCGGCCGGTCCCTCGCCGAGCCCGCCGTCGGTCCACTCGACCGGGACGACGGCCTCGGCGCCGGGCGGCAGCGGGGCGCCGGTCATGATCCGGGCGGCCTGTCCCGGCTCGACCCGCACCGGGTCGTCCGCGCCGGCCGCGACGTCCCCGACGACCTCCAGGGCGGCCGGGAACTCCTCGCTGGCGCCCGCGACATCCGCGACCCGCACCGCGTACCCGTCCATCGAGCTGTTGTCGAAGGGCGGCAGCGACACGGGGACCGTGACGTCCTCGACCAGGACACAGCCCTGGGCGTCGAGCAGTTGGAGTTCGATGGGCTCCAGGGGGTGGACGGCGGAGAGGATGTCCTCCAGGTGCTGGTCCACCGACCACAGGTCGTCTTCGCCGGTGGGGCGGGGCGCGGCGCTGCTCAACTCTGCTGCATCTCCTCGGCTACGTAACTGCGGAGCCAGGTCCGGAACTCCGGGCCCAGGTCTTCACGTTCGCACGCGAGCCTGACGATGGCACGCAGGTAGTCGCCGCGGTCGCCGGTGTCGTAGCGGCGGCCCTGGAAGACGACGCCGTGGACGGGGCCGCCGAGCTTCTCGTCGTCGGCGAGTTGCTGGAGGGCGTCGGTGAGCTGGATCTCGCCGCCGCGGCCGGGTTCGGTCCTGCGCAGGATGTCGAAGATCTGCGGGGCGAGCACGTAGCGGCCGATGACGGCGTAGTGGGAGGGGGCGTCGGCGGGGTCGGGCTTCTCGACCAGGCCGGTGATCCTGACGACGTCGCCGTCGGCGGTGGCCTCGACGGCGGCGCAGCCGTAGAGGTGGATCTGCTCGGGCGCGACCTCCATGAGGGCGATCACGCTGCCGCCGTGCCGCTCCTGGACCTCGATCATGCGCTGGAGGAGGGGGTGGCGGGGGTCGATGAGGTCGTCGCCGAGGAGGACGGCGAAGGGTTCGTGGCCGACGTGCGGGGCGGCGCAGAGCACGGCGTGGCCGAGGCCCTTGGGGTCGCCCTGGCGGACGTAGTGCATGGTGGCCAGGTCGCTGGACTCCTGCACCTTGGCGAGCCGGCCGGCGTCGCCCTTCTTCTGGAGAGCGGATTCCAGCTCGTAGTTGCGGTCGAAGTGGTCCTCCAGGGGACGCTTGTTACGACCGGTGATCATGAGGACGTCGTCGAGCCCCGCGGACACGGCCTCCTCGACCACGTACTGGATCGCGGGCTTGTCGACGACCGGCAGCATCTCCTTGGGAGTGGCCTTGGTCGCCGGCAGGAACCGGGTGCCAAGACCCGCCGCCGGAATGACAGCCTTGCTGATCCTGGGGTGCGACTGAGTCATGACCGTCACCTTAACCGGTGCTTTTATGAGGATCCCGGGTCGCGGCCGGTCGCCCCTTTTCGACGACGACCGACGACGACCGACGACGACTGACGACGGCCGACGACGACTTGGACGGCGTGAGCGCCGTGAACCGACGCAGGGCAGGAAGGGTGCGGGAACGACCCGTGGAATTCGACGGACGCGTGGACGAGCCGGACAAGAAGACGCTGCGGCGGGGGCTCCTCGCGGCGCGGGACAGGCTGCCGGACGAGGACCTGCGCTCGGCGGGCCGGGCGCTGGCCGCGCGCGCCCTGGAACTGCCCGAGCTGGCGGGGGCGCGCACGGTCGCCGCGTACGTCTCCGTCGGCTCGGAACCCGGCACGGGCGCGCTGCTGGACGCGCTGCGCGCGCGGGGCGCCCGTGTGCTGCTCCCCGCGCTGCTGCCCGACAACGACCTCGACTGGGGCGAGTACACCGGGCCCGCTTCGCTGGCCCAGGTCCGGCACAGCGGGAAGATGGAGCTCTTCGAGCCCTCGGGCGCGAAGCTCGGCCCGGACGCCGTGACGGGCGCGGACGTGGTCCTGCTGCCCGGACTCGCGGTGGACGCGCGCGGGCTGCGGCTGGGGCGCGGCGGGGGCTCCTACGACCGCGTGCTGGCCCGGCTGGAGCGCGCAGGCGCGCGCCCCCGGCTTGTGGTGCTGCTCTACGACACGGAGGTCGTCGCGCGGGTCCCGGCGGAGGAACACGACCGGCCGGTGCACGCGGTGGTGACGCCGTCCGGGGTGCGCCGCTTCGCCTAGCCCTACGCGAAACGGCCCTCCACGCGCGCGTGGAGGGCCGTTTCGCTTGCGGAGCCGGTGGCTACGGCTTGAGGACGAGGGTGTCGCTCGTGCTCTTGTCGACCGCCTTCGAGGAGTACGACCAGGGCAGCAGCTCGCCCTTGGCCCACTTGTCCGTCTGGTCCGTGTAGTGCGCGCTGAAGGCGTGCCCGGAGGCGCCGGTCAGGTTGATCCACTTGGACTTGTCGAGGTCGGCGAGGTTGACGACCATCCGCATGGACGGCACCCAGACGACGTTGTAGCCGCCCGCGGCGTTCCAGCCGGTCGCGTCCACGGCCGCCTCGCCGCCGTTGAGCTTCCAGGGGCCGCGGTTGAGCAGGTACTGCAGCGCCCTGGGGCCGTCGGTGCCGAGCGTCTGGTTCTTCAGGAACAGGCGGTGCAGCCGGCCCCAGCTCCAGGTGTCGATGTCCTTGCCGAGCTTGGCGGTCAGCTCCCAGCGGGCGTCGATCATGGCGCGCGCGAAGAGCTGGTCCATGTTGCCGGCCGCCGGGCGGGTGCCCTGCTTGGGCGTCTTCCACCAGTCGCTGTCCGGCTTCTTCATCAGGTTGCGCACGACCTCGAACCAGCGGTCGCCGCCGTCCGGCTGCGCCTGGTCGGCGGCTCGCTGGCCGCACTCGCGCACCTTGGTGTCGTCGTCCACCGGACCGGTGCTGTCGATCTTGTCGACCCACAGGCACTGGCCCTTGACGCGCAGCTCCTTGGGGAGCTTGTTGCCGAAGGCGAGCTTGAGGACGTTGCGCCAGACGGCGTTGAAGTACGCGGCGGCCGCGGAGTCGGAGTCCTGGGTGTAGTCCCAGCCCTCCAGCAGCTTCTGCGCGTCGCGCACGTTCTTGTCGTCCAGGTTGATCTTCAGCAGCTTCGGCACCATGAGCTTGGCGATCTCGCTGCTGTCGTCGAGCTGCATCTGCCGCATGTCGTCGGTGGAGATCTTGCCGCCGCCCTTGATCTTGGACTCGATCAGGTCGGTGATCCGCTGGCTGCGGGTGCCGTAGCCCCAGTCGGTGGTCAGGGTGTACGGGTACGTGTCCTTGTCGACCACGGCCTGGTTGGCGGTGACGATGTAGCCGCGCTTGGGGTTGTACTCGTAGGGCAGCTCGTCCTGCTGGAGGTAGCCGGTCCAGCGGTACTTGGCGTCCCAGCCGGGGGCCGGGACGGAACCGTCGTCCGCGGCGGAGCGGGTGGGGATCTTGCCGGGCAGGGTGTAGCCGATGTTGTCGCGCGTGTCGGCGTAGACCAGGTTCTGCGAGGGCACGTCGAACTTGGCGGCCGCGGCGCGGAAGCCGTTCCAGTCGCTCGCCTTGTCGAGCGCGAAAACGGCGTCCATGGTGGCGCTCGGGTCGAGCGCGGTCCACTTGAGGGCGACGCCGTAGCCGTCGCCGCGGTCGGGGGCCGCGCTGTTGACCGTGGCCCTCTTGCCGACCTGGACCAGCTCGTCGTCGCGGTCGGACACGAGCGGCATGCCGTCCTGGGTCTCGCGCACGACGATCGTCTTGGAGGCGCCGCCGGCGACCTTGATGGTCTCCTGGCGGGTCTTGAAGGGCCGCACCTTGCCGTCGTACAGGTAGCCGCCCGCGGTGACCTTCTCCAGGTAGAGGTCGCTGACGTCGACCCCGGAGTTGGTCATGCCCCAGGCGATGTCGCCGTTGTGGCCGATGATCACACCGGGCATCCCGGCAAACGTGTAACCCGTGACGTCGTACTGGCACTTGGCCGAGACGGTCCGGCAGTGCAGGCCCATCTGGTACCAGACGCCCGGCAGGGACGCCTCCAGGTGCGGGTCGTTGGCGAGCAGCGGCTTGCCGGTGATGGTGTGCTTCCCGGCGACGACCCAGGAGTTGGAGCCGATGCCCTGGCCGTTCACGCCGACGGCGGTCGGGAGGTCGTCCAGGGAGCTGTAGAGGCCGCCCAGTTGGCTCGTGAGGTCCGAGCCGCCGGTGGCCGGGGTGCCGGAGCCGCCGGTGCCCGTCGTGCCCGCGGACGAGCCCGTGGCACCGCCGGCCGTGCCCGCCCCGGTGGTGTCCGCCGTGCCGAGGCCGGTGCCCGCACCGGTCGTGTCCCCCGTGCCCGTGCCCACGGGCGTGCCCGGGGCGGCGCTCTGCTCGAAGCTCTTGGTCAGCGCGTCGTACTGGCCTTCCTGCACGATCGGCTTGTTACGGCTGTACGGGTACTCCGGGTAGAGGTCCCGGATCTGCTGCGGGCCGAGCCGGCTCGTCATCAGGGCGCGGTCGATCTCGTCCCGCATGTTGCCGCGCAGGTCCCAGGCCATCGCCTTCAGCCAGGAGACCGAGTCGACCGGGGTCCACTGCTGGGGCTTGTAGTCGTTGGTGAGGCCGAGGGCGGCGTACTCCAGGGAGAGGTCCTTGCCGCTCTTGCCCTTCAGGTAGGCGTTGACGCCCTTGGCGTAGGCGTCCAGGTAGCGCTTGGTGGAGGCCGACAGCTTGGTGTCGTACTCCTGCTTGGCGACCCGGTCCCAGCCGAGGGTGCGCAGGAACTCGTCGTTCTTGATCTGGCTCTTGCCGAACATCTCCGACAGGCGCCCGGCGGTCATGTGCCGGCGCACGTCCATCTCGTAGAACCGGTCCTGCGCCTGGACGTAGCCCTGCGCCATGAACAGGTCCTCGTCGGAGGACGCGTAGATCTGCGGGATGCCGTTGCCGTCCCGCTTCACGTCGACCGGGCCCGCCAGGCCGTCGAGCGTGATCGTTCCCGTGGTCTGCGGGAGGGAGGCGCGCACAGTGCTGACCGACCAGAACCCGCCGTAGCCGATGCCCGCGATCACGGCCAGGACCAGCAGCAGCACGAGCAGTCGGGCTTTGCGCCCCTTCTTCCTGCCTGACTTGGCGGGCGCGGCACCGGTGGTGGCGGTGTCACCCGTTGTGGCGGTGGTGTTCGGGGGCATCGCTGTCCTTGCTGTCCTAACGCGAGCGGCAGGTCGGGCTGTGACTTTGAATGAGCGCTGGAGCAACCATAGGCGCAGGACCCTGTGCGCCTTGACGCGGAGTCGGGAACAAGCGCGCACGAGCGTTCGATCTTCTCTCCTCATCGTCAAGAAAGCGTCAAGACTTAGGTAAAGTAACGAAGTACCTGGATGCGGTCCGCCGCAGCCCCGGATCCTGCTGTTCGCGCGTCCGCGCGCTCCGCGCTCGGGCCAAGGAAGGGAACTGCCGCTGACTGTTCACCACCTCAACCAGCTCCTGCTCGTCTGCTCCCTCGTCCTGCTGGTCGCCGTGGCGGCCGTGCGGATCTCCTCCCGCAGCGGGCTCCCCAGCCTGCTCGTCTACCTGGGGATCGGCGTGGTCATGGGCCAGGACGGCCTGGGCCACATCCGCTTCGACAGTGCCTCCATAACGCAGGTCATGGGCTACGCGGCCCTGGTCGTGATCCTCGCCGAGGGCGGCCTCGGCACCAAGTGGAAGGAGGTCCGGCCGGTCCTGTCCTCCGCCGCCGTACTCGCGACCCTGGGCGTCGCGGTCAGCGTCGGGGTCACCGCGGCGGGCGCGCACTATCTGGTCGGGCTGGAGTGGCGGCAGGCGTTCATCATCGGCGCGGTGGTCTCCTCGACGGACGCGGCTGCGGTCTTCTCCGTGCTGCGCAGGATCCCGCTGCCCGCGCGCGTGACGGGCACCCTGGAGGCGGAGTCGGGATTCAACGACGCCCCGGTCGTCATCCTGGTCGTCGCGTTCTCCACGGCGGGACCGGTCGAGCACTGGTACATGATGCTCGGCGAGATAGCCCTGGAGCTGGCCATCGGCGCGGCCGTGGGACTCGCGGTGGGTCTGGTCGGCTCCTGGGGGCTCAGGCACGTGGCGCTGCCCGCCTCGGGCCTCTACCCGATCGCCGTCATGGCGATCGCCATCTCGGCGTACGCGGCCGGCGCCCTGGGGCACGGCAGCGGCTTCCTCGCGGTCTACCTGGCCTCCATGGTGCTGGGCAACGCCAAGCTCCCGCACTGGCCGGCCACCCGCGGCTTCGCCGAGGGGCTCGGCTGGATCGCGCAGATCGGCATGTTCGTCGTGCTCGGCCTCCTGGTCACCCCGCACGAACTGGGCGACGACATCGTGCCCGCCCTGATCATCGGCCTGGTGCTGACCATGGTGGCCCGCCCGCTCAGCGTGGTGCTCAGCCTGACGCCGTTCCGGGTGCCCTGGCAGGAGCAGACCCTGATGTCCTGGGCGGGCCTGCGCGGCGCCGTGCCCATCATCCTGGCCACGATCCCCATGGTGAACGGCGTCGAGGGCAGCCGGCGGGTCTTCAACATCGTCTTCGTCCTGGTCGTCGTCTACACCTTGGTCCAGGGGCCGACACTGCCCTGGCTGGCGCGCAAGCTGCGCCTCGGCGAACGGGGCGAGGCGGCCGACCTCGGCATCGAGTCGGCGCCGCTGGAGCGGCTGCGCGGGCATCTGCTGTCCGTGTCCGTCCCCGAGGAGTCGCGGATGCACGGCGTGGAGATCGGCGAGCTGCGGCTGCCGTCCGGGTCCGCGGTGACGCTCGTCGTGCGGGAGGGCAAGTCGTTCGTTCCGCAGCCCAGCACCGTGCTGCGGCGCGGCGACGAGCTCCTGGTGGTCGCCACCGACCCGGTCCGCGACTCGGCGGAGGCGCGGCTGCGCGCGGTCGCCCACGGCGGCAAGCTGGCGAGCTGGCTGGGCACGGACGAGGCGGGGGCCGGCGGCTCACGGCCCGGCGGGTCGCGGCCCGGGGGCTCGCGTTAAGAGCGGGTTTCGTGCGGTTCACCCCTCCCGCGCAAGCCGCGGAATCCCAGGTGACCGACCCGATGGCGACCGCTTTCCCAGCCCCGGCGGGGGTGCTCCCTGTACGATGAAGGCGCACCCTGATCGAACCAACTCTGCCTGACGCAGAGCTGGCGCGACCGTATGGCGGCCGTGACGCCCCCCACCTTGCCGTGGGCGCCGGTATCTACCGCAGTCCGCGCAAGAGGACAGCTCTCGGCGCCCGGACCCGCACGGGCCGCGCGCTACCAGGCGGCGGAAAGGCACGGGCCGTGGGATCCACGGTCACCGACGAATCGGCGAAGACCTCGACGGCGTCCTCCCGCCCGGGATACGGGCCACTGCTGCGCACGCGCGGCGCCTGGACCTTCCTGCTCCCCGGCTTCGCGGCGCGGCAGCCGTTCGCGATGCTCACCATCTCCATCGTGCTGCTGGTGCAGCACACCACCGGCTCGTACGGCGCCGCCGGCGCCGCCGCGGCCGTCACCGGCGTCTCCATGGCGCTGTTCGCGCCCTACAACGGACGCCTGGCCGACCGCCACGGCCAGCGCGCCGTCCTGCTGCCCGGCGTCCTGGTGCACACGCTGTCGGGGCTGTCCCTGACGGCACTCGCGCTGGCGCACGCGCCCTTGTGGGCGCTCTTCCTGGCGGCCGTGCCGACCGGCGCCTCGGTGCCGCAGGTCGGGCCCATGGTGCGGGCGCGCTGGGGCGTGAAGCTCCAGGGCTCGCCGCTGATGGGCACCGCGGCGGCGTTCGAGTCGGTCACGGACGAGCTGACCTTCGTCTTCGGCCCCCTGCTGGCGACCGCCCTGTGCACCGCCGTCGCCCCGGCGGCCGGTCTGCTCACGGAGGCGGCGCTCACCCTTGTGGGTGGTTTGCTGTTCGCCGCGCAGAAGAGCACGCAGCCGCCGGTAACCGCACAGGACGGGCACGCGCGCGTGCGGCACGGTTCCGCGCTCCGGATCTCCGGTGTGCGCGTGCTGATCGTGACCTTCCTCGGCATCGGCTCGGTCTTCGGCGGCATGCAGGTCTCCCTGGCCGCGTTCACCCAGTCGATCGGCGAACCGGGTCTGAACGGCGTCCTGTACGGCGTTTTCGCCGCCGGAAACATGCTGTCCGGGATCGTCTGCGGCGCGATCGCCTGGAAGACGGCGCCCCAGCGGCGCCTGGTCGTCGGCTACACGGCGCTCGCGCTGACCGCGTCCGCGCTGTGGACGGCGCACTCGGTGCCGCTGCTCGCCGCGCTCGGCCTGCTGGTCGGCATGTGCATCGCGCCGTCGCTGATCACCGGCTACACGCTGGTCGAGGCCCTGGTCCCGGCCCGGGCCCGCACCGAGGCCTTCACCTGGCTGACCGGCGCGGTCGCGCTCGGCCAGGCGGCCGCGGTCACCGTCGCCGGGCAGTTGGAGGACCGGTTGTGGGACGGCTCGGGATTCCTGGTGCCGATGGGCGGCACGGTGCTCGCCCTGCTGACCCTGGTGGCGCTGCGATCCCTGCTGGTCAACCGTCAGGAGACGCAGACCGTGGCACGTGGCGTCGGTCACCGCACGCCGCTGACGGTGGACTGATCCCCGGGAATACGTCACTATGGATCGTCGTTAGCACTCAACGAGTGAGAGTGCCAGGAGGAAGACAGTGCCGACCTACCAGTACCAGTGCACCGAGTGCGGCGAGGGCCTCGAGGCGGTGCAGAAGTTCACCGACGACGCCCTGACCGAGTGCCCCAGCTGCCACGGGCGCCTGAAGAAGGTGTTCTCCGCGGTCGGCATCGTGTTCAAGGGCTCCGGCTTCTACCGCAACGATTCGCGCGGCTCCACGTCGAGCAGCAGCCCTGCGACGAAGTCGTCCGGCTCCTCGGCGTCCGGTTCGTCGTCGGCCGCCTCGTCCTCGTCGTCCTCCGACTCGAAGTCGTCGAGTTCGACGTCCACGTCGAGCTCGGCCGGCACGTCCGCCGCCTGAGGCCGTACGGTCCGTCCGTTCCGACGTTCCGCCCTGCCGTCGTGTGACGGCAGGGCCTTCGGCGTTCTCCGGCAACACCTCCTGCGCGGCGTCACGGCCAGCTAATGTCTTGGCCATGGCGAACGCAGAGATCGGCGTAATCGGCGGCTCGGGCTTCTACTCGTTCCTCGACGACGTGACCGAGGTCCAAGTGGAGACCCCCTACGGGCCGCCCAGCGACTCCCTGTTCCTCGGCGAGGTCGCCGGCCGGCGGGTCGCCTTCCTGCCCCGGCACGGCCGCGGCCACCATCTGCCGCCGCACCGCATCAACTACCGCGCCAACCTGTGGGCGCTGCGTTCCGTCGGCGTCCGGCAGGTGCTCGGCCCCTCCGCGGTGGGCGGCCTGCGCCCCGAGTACGGCCCCGGCACTCTGCTGGTGCCGGACCAGTTCGTGGACCGTACGAAGTCCCGGGCCCAGTCGTACTTCGACGGTCTGCCGCGGCCCGACGGCAGCGTGCCGAACGTCGTGCACGTGTCCCTGGCCGACCCCTACTGCCCCACCGGACGGGCCGTCGCCCTGAAGGCCGCCCACGGCCGGGACTGGGAAGCGGTGGACGGCGGCACGCTGGTCGTGGTCGAGGGACCGCGCTTCTCCACGCGCGCCGAGTCGCTGTGGCACCAGGCACAGGGCTGGTCGGTCGTGGGCATGACCGGCCACCCCGAGGCGGCGCTCGCCCGTGAGCTGGAGCTGTGCTACACCTCCCTGACCCTGGTCACCGACCTCGACGCAGGCGCCGAGACCGGCGAGGGCGTCTCCCACGAGGAGGTCCTCCAGGTGTTCGCGGCCAATGTGGAACGGCTGCGCGGGGTGCTCTTCGACGCGGTGGCCGCGCTGCCGGAGACCGGGGCGCGGGACTGTCTGTGCGTGAACGCGCTCGGCGGAATGGAGCCGGGGTTCGAGCTGCCGTAGCGGAGGCTGGGGCCGGCCGGGGGCTGTGGGGGTGGAGGTTGTGGGGCCGGGGGCTGTGGGGCCGGGAGTTGTGGAGCCGGGGGCTGTGGGGCCGGGGGCTGTGGACAAGTTGCCGTAGCGGGGGCGGAATTGCCCGTTCGGGTGGGCGAGTTGTCCACAAGCGGCCGGCGGTCCACCGGCTTCGGCGGACTCCGGCGCGAGGCGTCATCGTGGCATCGCAAGCCGATGTCCCTCGTCGCAGGCGGTGACCCCGATGCATCTCCCCTTCCCTTCTCTGCCCTCGTCCGCGCCCTCTTCGTCCGTGCCCTCTTCGTCCGCGTCCACGGCCGCCCCGCGCGCCGTGTTCCCCCCTCCCCTGCGCCTGCCGCGTCCCCTGGGCACGGACGCGCCCGCGACCTGCGAGGTGCCGCCGTTCCCTCCGGTGCGGGTGCGCGGCGGGCAATACCGGGTGCAGCGCCTCGTACGGCACCGTGGGCGGGCGGTGGCGGCCGGCCTCGTGGTGACCGCGGCCGCGCTGGTGGCGGCGGGCCCGCGGACCCCGGCGGCAGCGCACCGCGCCGACGCGCCACCGCACCCCGTCCGCGCCGCACGGGGTCACCCGCCCGCGAGCCCCCCGCGACGGCCCCGCCCGGCGGGACTGGTCGCGGCACCGGTGCGGATCGCCGACGCGGCCACGGTCCGGCTGCTACGCCCCGGCGACCTCGTCGACGTCATCGCCGCGCAGGACCCGGCGACCGGGGGCGGCGCCCGGGTGCTCGCGCGCGGCGTGCGGGTGACGCGGGTGCCGGAGCCACTGGACGGCGCGGCCGAGAGCGGAGCGCTGGTGGTGCTGGCGGTGCCGCGCGCCCAGGCGGCGGGGCTCGTCGGCGCGGGTGCCACGGCGCGGCTGGCGGTGACGCTGTGCTGAACCGTGTCGGACTTTTTCCCGGCGGCGCGCTGGCAAGTCCCCTCTTCGAGGGACAAGATTCGGCACTATGGCCGCACCGTGCCGTAGGTTGCGGAGCGTTTTGTTCCACAACTTGTGCATGCGAGGAGCGTCCCCAAGGTGAGCGCGAAGAAGGAACCGAGCGTTTTGGAGGGCTTCAAGGCTTTCCTGATGCGCGGCAATGTCATCGACCTGGCAGTGGCGGTCGTCATCGGCGCCGCCTTCACGAACATCGTCAACGCGCTGGTGAAGGGGATCATCAATCCGCTGGTCGGCGCGATCGGCACGCAGAACCTGGACAACTACAGCACGTGCCTCAGCGACTCGTGCCACGGAACGCACGGCATCCAGCTGATGTGGGGTTCCGTCCTCGGCGCGACGCTGTCCTTCCTGATCACCGCCACGGTGGTGTACTTCCTGATGGTTCTGCCGATGTCGAAGTACCTGGCCCGGCAGACGGCCCGCAAGGCGGCGCGGGAGGGCACGAAGGAGGTCATCGAGGTGACCGAGCTGGAGGTGCTCAAGGAGATCCGCGACGCCCTGGTCGCGCAGCGCGGCACCGGCCACGACGACCACTGAGGCCTCAGAGGTGGTGGGGCGGCTTCTCGTCGAGGAAGCGCTTGAGGTCGGCGGCGCTGTCGCCGTCCGGCCGCTCGCCCCATCCGCGGTCGGTGTCGTCCGAGGACTGCTGGTCCAGCGGATCGTCGAAGACCAGCGCGGGCTTCGGGTCACGCGGCTCGGGTTCGGGGGCGATGCTCATACACCCAGGGTACGGCCCCTGTCCCGGTGCGCCCCGGGCCACCGGGGAACGTCCTCGCAGGCCCGCGGCCCGGTTTTCTGCTGTGCTGAGAGGCATGACGCCGCGTTCCACCCCGGCGCCCGCGGCCCCGGGCGCACCACCCCCCTCCGGCCCTGTGAGACGGCTCACCGCGCGCGGGCGCGAGGAGGCGCATCGGGTCTCCTCCCCGCTGGAACTCCTCTTCGACCTGTGCTTCGTCGTGGCGGTCGCGCAGGCGGGCGTGCAACTGGTGCACGCCGTCGCCACGGGGCACCCCGGCACCGGGGTCCTCAACTACGCGATGCTGTTCTTCGCCATCTGGTGGGCCTGGATGAACTTCTCCTGGTTCGCCTCGGCGTACGACAACGACGACGTGCTCTACCGCGTCGTCACCCTGGTGCAGATCGCCGGCGTCCTGGTGCTGGCCGCCGGTGTCTCCCGGGCCTTCGAGCGGCACGACTTCATGACTGTCTGGCTCGGCTATGTGATCATGCGCCTCGCGATGGCCACCCAATGGCTGAGAGCGGCGAGAACGGCGGAGGGCACGGAACGCGAAGCCGCGCTGCGCTACGCGGGCGGGGTGCTGCTGTGCCAGGTCGGCTGGGCCGGTCTGGTGGTGCTGCCGCAGTCGGCGCGGCCCTGGGTGTTCCTGGTGATGGTGATCGCGGAGCTGTGCGTGCCGCTGTTCGCCGAGCGGAACTACGAGACCTCCTGGCATCCGCACCACATCGCCGAGCGGTACGGCCTGTTCACGATCATCGTGCTCGGCGAGACGATCGCCTCGTCCACGGTCGCCGTGAAGTCGGCGGTGGACGAGCACTCGGCCCTGGGTGAGCTGCTGCCGATCGCGGCGGGTGGGCTCCTGATCGTCTTCTCCGCCTGGTGGATCTACTTCGTGGTGCCCATCCACGGTCATCTGCGCTCCAGCGGCCGGGCGTTCCTGTGGGGGTACGGCCACTATCTGATCTTCGCCTCGGCCGCGGCGATCGGCGCGGGCCTGGAGGTGGCCGTGGAGGAGGCGGTCGGCTCGGCGCACATCTCCACGGCGGCCGCCTCCGCGGCGGTGACCCTGCCGGCGGCGCTGTATCTGCTGGCCGTCTGGGTCCTGCACGCACGGCACTTCAAGGTCGGCATCGCCCAGCAACTGGTGCTGCCGGTCACCGCCCTGCTGGTGCTCTGCTGCACCTTTCTGGGCGGCTGGTCGGTGCTCACGGCGGGCCTGGTCTGCGCCGCGGCGGTGGCGACCGGGGTGTTCCTGACGGCCCGCACCACCGGAAGGGGGCGCGCGGCGACGGCCGGGACGCCGGCCGGCTGAGCCCTTCGGCGGCGCGGGGGGCTCGGGCAGACTGGCCGGCATGACAGTTGACGCGTTGACAGATGTCGCCGGGGTGCGGGTGGGGCACGCCACCCGGACCGGGGACGGCCGGCTCACCGGGACCACCGTCGTGCTGGCACCGGAGGGCGGGGCCGTCGCCGCCGTGGACGTGCGCGGGGGCGGGCCCGGCACCAAGGAGACCGACGCGCTCGATCCGCGCAATGTCGTCCAGCGGGTCGACGCGATCGTGCTCACCGGGGGCAGCGCCTATGGACTCGACGCGGCGTCGGGGGTGATGGCCTGGCTGGAGGAGCGGGGGCGGGGCGTGCGGGTCGGGCCCGATCCGGCGCACGTCGTGCCGGTGGTGCCCGCGGCCTGCGTCTTCGACCTGGGGCGCGGCGGCGACTTCCGTGCCCGCCCGGACGCCGCGACGGGACGCGCCGCGGTGGAGGCGGCGGCCGCGACCGCCCCGGGCGCCCCGGTGCCGCAGGGCTGCGTGGGAGCCGGCACGGGCGCGGCGGCCGGCCGGCTCAAGGGCGGCGTGGGCACCGCGAGCACGGTCCTCGACTCGGGGATCACGGTCGCCGCCCTGGTGGTCGCGAACGCCGCGGGTTCGGTGATGGATCCGGAAACGGGGGTGCTGTACGGGGAGTTGTACGACGGCCGGGTCGACTACCCGGGGAAGGAGGTGCACGAGGCCGCGCTCCGCCGCCTGGAGGAGTCCGGCGCCGGCCGCACCCCGCCGCCGCTGAACACGACGCTCGCGGTCGTCGCCACCGACGCCGAGCTGACCAAGGCGCAGGCCCAGAAGCTGGCCGGCACCGCGCACGACGGCATCGCCCGCGCCGTCCGCCCGGTCCATCTGCTTCACGACGGCGACACGGTCTTCACCCTGGCCACCGGCACCCATCCGCTCGCTCCTCACCCACTCGCCCTCAACGACCTACTGGCCGCGGGCGCGGACCTGGTGACCCGGGCGATCGTCCGGGCGGTACGCGCGGCCGAGTCGGTGGACGGACCGGGCGGAGCGTGGCCGTCGTACGGGGAGTTGTACGGGCGGGGGTAGGGGCGTGGGGGGCGTGGGGAGGGGTGGGGGTCGGAGGGGGTGGGGCGGGGGGAGGGGGAGGGCCCCCCGAAGAGGGTCGAACGTCGCCACCCCATGGGGATTGTCGCGGTTCTGTCACGTCCCGCCTTTCCGAGAACTTGAGAGGAACCTCAGGGACTGTTTGCGCACTCTTTCTCGGCGCACCGGAACGGACCACGCACACCACACGAACCTGGAGCAGCCCGTGACAACGCCGGACATTGCAGCGCGGCGCGTACTGGGGGCCTGTGCCGCCCTGATGGTCGGCGCCCTCACCCTGACCGCCTGCGGCGGCGACGCCAACGCCAACGCCTCGAACAGCGGCGGCAAGGAGTCCCCGAAGACCTCGACGGCGAAGATCGCGATCTCGGCGAAGGACGGCGCGACGGACGCGTCCATCAACGCGACCGGGGTGAAGGTCAGCGGCGGCAGGCTGACCGAGGTGAAGATGACCGTGTCGGGGTCGGGGCAGGCCGTGCCGGGGGCGATATCGGCGGACGGCCACAGCTGGAGCCCGAAGCAGCGGCTGGAGCGCGGCACGAAGTACCGGATAGCCGCGACCGCGAAGGATGCCGGCGGGCGCCCGGCGGCGGCCAACGCCATCTTCACCACCGTCAGTTCGGCGAACAGCTTCATCGGCACCTACACGCCGGACGACGGCACCACGGTCGGTGTGGGCATGCCGGTGTCGTTCACCTTCGACAAGTCGATCAGCGACAAGAAGGCCGTGCAGTCGCACATCACGGTCGACTCCAGCAGCGGTCAGCAGGTGGTCGGGCACTGGTTCGGCGACCGGCGCCTGGACTTCCGGCCGCAGGAGTACTGGAAGGCCGGCTCCAAGGTCACGATGAACATCGACCTGGACGGCGTGCAGGGCGCCCAGGGCGTCTACGGGGTGCAGAAGAAGACCGTCTCCTTCACCATCGGGCGCTCGCAGGTCTCCACGGTCGACGTCAACACCGAGACGATGACCGTGGTGCGCGACGGTCAGACGCTCAAGACGGTGCCGATCTCCGCGGGCAGCCCGCAGCACACCACGTACAACGGGCAGATGGTGATCTCCGAGAAGTTCACCCAGACCCGGATGAACGGCTCGACGGTCGGCTTCGGCGGGGAGTACGACATCCCGGACGTGCCGCACGCGATGCGGCTGACGTCCTCGGGCACCTTCATCCACGGCAACTACTGGTACAGCCGGGGCAACCCGCCCTTCGGCCGGCAGGGCACCAGCCATGGTTGTGTCGGCCTCGCCGACGTGCAGGGCGCCCAGGGTGACACCCCGGCGAAGTGGTTCTTCGACCACTCGCTCGTCGGCGACGTGGTGATCGTGAAGAACTCCCCCGACTCCACCGTGTCCCCGGACAACGGCCTCAATGGCTGGAACCTGTCCTGGAGCGCCTGGACCGCCGGAAGTGCCGTCTGATCGGCAGGATTTGACGGGTTTTGGGGCCGCGCGGGAACTTTTCGCGCGGCCCGCGCGTTTTCCCGGCGTTCGTTTTCCTCATTCCCGGACATGATGTCCGGCCGAGGGGCTACGGTATGCACCCACAAGGTGACATGCAGCAACGCCGGGAGATGCCTTGAGCGTTCCGTACGAGACGGCAGCGTACGAACCAGCCGAGTCGCCCGAGTCTCCTGAGGAGCACCTCGCGCGACTCCTCGGCCGTGCCCTGAACTCCTTCGAACTGCCCGACGAGGTGATCCGGCGGCTCGACTGCGCGCTGGCGTACGACAGTTCGCTGCACTCCGCGCACCACAGCGCCGGTCTGCACCGGGAGACGTACCGGCACACCTGGCTGCTCGCCGACGGCTCGGCGGTCACGCTGTGGGAGCTGGCGCACAACGCCACCCCGGGCAGCGCCCCCGACCACGAGATCTACGCGGACGAGGAGGAGCTCCAGGCCGCCACGTCGCGGCTCGGCTTATCCCCGGACGCGCCCGAGCTGGAGCTGCCCGCGCCGAGCCGGCAGTGGGCGGTCCCCGCTCCCCGGCACGTGTTCGCCTCCGGGGACTCCGCCGATCATGTCCGCCGGCTGCTGCGCCGCGCGGAGAACCCCGACCGCCCCGACGCCCGCACGGCGGCCCTGCTGGCCACGGCGACGGCACACGAGATCACCCAGGCCTTCGGCCGTCCGGGCCGGGCCGGCCGCTCGGGGCTGAGTTATGTGCTGTACGAGCACGCGTTCCTGCTGCCGGACGACACCGAGGTCTCCCTGTGGGAGGTCGAGCACACGGCGACGCCGGACGGCCGTCACATGTGCGAGGTGTACCTGTCGGAGGGCGCGGCGCGTTCCGCGATGGAGCGGCGCGCGGCGCGGCAGGGCTGACGATCCCGGGCCCACCGCGCGGCGGGCGGAGGCGTGGGTGCCGGTCCGGTCAGCGGTGGCCGAGCTGTCGTATCAGCCCGGCGAAGGCGTCCTGTTCGGCCGGGGTCAGCTCCACCGACTCCCGCAGCGGGCCGGTCCGCTGGGCCGGGAGGAACGGCAGGCGGGCGGCCGCGAGTTCGCGAAGGGCCTGCGCGCGGAACCGGCGCAGCAGGCGCAGCACGCCGATCGCCCAGACCACACCGGCCAGGGTGAGGAAGACCGCGGCGGCCAGCTGGATCGTCGACAGATGCTCGGGCATACCCTCCAGTACACACCACGGCAGGGGACTTGACCCCGGACCGTGACGTATCTCGCAGGTGCCGTGAACAACACACACCGAATCAACCGGCTCAACCCGGCCGAAAGAGACCAGCGGTGATGAGGCGGACGCCCGCCGTGAGTAGGTCGGGTGCTGTCCTACTGGTGCGGCATCCTCGTACGCATGACGACCGCCACCCCGGCACGGCTGCTGCAGTTGCTTTCCCTTCTCCAGACGCCCCGTGAGTGGCCCGGCGGTGAGCTGGCCGAGCGGCTCGGGGTGTCCCGGCGTACCGTGCGGCGCGATGTCGACCGGTTGCGGGAGCTCGGCTATCCGGTGGAGGCGTCGAAGGGCTCGGACGGCGGGTACCGGCTGGTCGCGGGCAAGGCGATGCCGCCGCTGGTGCTGGACGACGAGGAGGCCGTCGCCATCGCGGTGGGGCTGCGGGCCGGCGCCGGGCATGCCGTCGCGGGTGTGGACGAGGCGTCGGTCCGGGCGCTCGCCAAGCTGGAGCAGGTGCTGCCGTCCCGGCTGCGGCGCCGGGTGTCCACCTTTCAGGCCGCGACCACGCCGCTGACCAGCGGGGACGGGGCGAGCATCGCGCCGGAGACGCTGACCGCGCTGGCGTCGTCGGTGGCGGGCCGGGAGCGGTTGCGGTTCGCCTACCGCGACAAGGAGGGCGACGCGTCCCGTCGGCTGACCGAGCCGCACCGGCTGGTGTCGACGGGTCGCCGCTGGTACCTGGTCGCGTACGACCTCGACCGCGCCGACTGGCGCACGTTCCGGGTGGACCGGGTCAGCGAGCCGTTCGCCACCGGTGTCCGGTTCGAGCAGCGGGAGTTGCCGACGGGCAGTGCCGCGGAGTTCCTGCGGCGGTCCATCTCCCAGTGGCAGGAGGCGTACGCGTTCGAGGTGCGGTTCGCCGCGTCGGCGGCGGAGGTCGCCGAGCGGGTTCCGGCGTCGCTCGGGGCGCTGGTGGACGACGGCGAGGGCGGCTGCGTCCTCGAAGGCGCGACCGGCGATCCCGTGGAGTGGCTGGCGGTCCGGCTGGCGCTGTCGGGCTACGAGTTCGCGGTGCGGGGACCGGACGAACTGCTGGCGTGTGTACGGGAGCTGGGCGGGCGGCTGAGCCGGGCCGGGGGTGCCGGTGCCTAGGACGAGTTCCGGTCCCAGGAGAAGCCGTCCAGGGCCTTGAGGTTGCGCAGGGCCAGGGCCGCGGGGCCGTCGGGGCCGGTGGGCGGGGAGGCGGTGGCGGCCCAGGACTGCACGGCGACGCGTACGGCACTGCCGGCGACGGCGGCGGCGAAGCGGAGGTCGGGGCTGATCACGGGGACGGGGTGCGGGGGCTCGGCCTGCTCCATGCCGATGCCGTGACCTGGGGCGGCTGCCGTCCCCTGCGCGGACCCGGTGGGGCCGGGTGCCGTGGCCGGCCTCTCCCCACTGGCCGCGCCGCGCGGCTCCCGGGCGGTCCCCGGCTCCCCGGCCCCCGGCACTCCGGACGGCCCCTCCTCGACGGCGGGAGCGGCTCCCGTCTCCCCCGCGAACGGCTCCCCCGCGGAGGTCTCGGCGAAGGTCTCGGCGAAGGTCTCCGCGGTCAGCCCCTCGGCAGCCGCTTCCGCCTCCCCCACGGACGGCTCGCCCCATCCGGGTGACGTCAGCCGCCCCGCCAGGATCTCCGCCAGCGCGTCCTCCGCGGTCTGGCCCACCTCGGCCCAGACCTTGCGCAGGGCGGGGCTGGTGTCGGTCAGGCGGATCAGGGTGCGGACCTGTTCCCAGGAGGCCGCCGAGACCCCGGCGCCGGGGGTGAGGGTGTGCTCGACGGCGTGTTCCAGGGCCTGCGGGACGGTGAGGCGGGCCGGGGCGCTGCGGACGGCCTCGGCCCAGCGCTGGGCTCCGGCGGCGTAGAGGGGCGCGACCGCCTCCTCCTTGGTGGCGAAGTAGCGGTAGAACGTGCGCGGTGCGATGCCCGCCCGCTGGGCGATGTCCTCGGCGCGGGTGGCGCGCAGCCCCTGGCGGACGAACAGGGTGGCCGCCGCGCGGGCGATCTCCATGCGGGTCTCGGCCTTGCGGCGCTCCGTGAGGGAGGGGACGGACGCGGCGCGGGAAGGTGGCTGCGGGGTGGAGCGGGTGGCGGAGCGGGGGGTGGCGGAACGAGGGGTGGAGCGGGGGGTCGAGCGGGGGGTGGGACTTGGGGTGGTGCTCATCTCGGCAGGCTATGTCGGTGTGGCAGAATCTGCCATCCGGCGGTTCACCCCGGGGTTCAGGTACGGGGTGGGCCGCCATTTGCCGTCCGCACGCGGTTCCGGCCCTCCCAGGGTCACATGGACCAGGCCGCGCCCGCAGGTGAAGACCGCACGGCGGGCCCGCACCGGACGACAGCGGCGGCCACGACGACCGGCCGCCCGTGATCCACGTCCCCACGTCCGGCTCCGCCTCTTGCCACGTGGCGTGGAAGTGCCGTTTCGAACCGGTCGGCCCGGTACCCGCCCGCGACAGCGCCGGAGTTTCCCCTCGACGGCCATCCGCACACGCTCGGGGGCGCCGCCTACGGCGAGTTGGCGAAGGAGGCGACGCCGAACACGCGGCGAGGCCGGCGCATCCCGTCCGGTGCGAAAGAAGCCGGGCTCCGGCGCCAGGGGGGGGTGGGCGCCGGAGCCCGGCTCTGGGAAGTCCCGGCGCCGGGGGGGATGTGCGTCGGGACATGGCTCGCGTGGGGTCGGCCGAGGTGTGGGGTCGGACGGCCGGATGTGACTCGGTGTGCCAGGTACGACGTGCGGCTCGGTGTGGGGAGTGCGGCGTTCGCGGGGTCCCGCTGGCGGGCCCGGAAGGGTTGTTCCCTCGGGCCCGGCGGTTGAAGCGGCGGGAGGGCGCCATGTTTGCGCCGTCTTTCACGACCCGGCGTACGCGGCCCCCGTCCCCTTCCCGCTCCCGTCCCCTGACCGTTCCTCAGCCCCCCGGATCCGTTACGCCGCCGCGTCGAAGCCGGTGTCCCGCGCCAGCTTCTTCAGCTCCAGCAGGGCGTGCTTCTCGATCTGCCGGATGCGCTCGCGGGTCAGACCGTGCTCCTTGCCGACCTCGGTCAGGGTGCGCTCGCGGCCGTCCTCGATGCCGTAGCGCATCTTGATGATGGAGGCCGTGCGCTGGTCCAGGCGGCCGATCAGGCCGTCCAGTTCCTCGCTGCGCAGCAGGGTCATGACGGACTGCTCGGGGCTGACCGCCGAGGTGTCCTCCAGCAGGTCGCCGAACTGGGTCTCGCCCTGGTCGTCCACCGGCATGTTCAGCGAGACCGGGTCGCGGGCCCAGTCGAGGACGTCGGTGACGCGCTCCGGCTTCGAGCCCAGCTCCGCCGCGATCTCCGCGGGCTCCGGCTCGCGGCCGTGCTCCCGGTTGAACTCGCGCTGCACCCGGCGGATGCGGCCCAGCTCCTCCACCAGGTGGACGGGGAGCCGGATGGTGCGGGACTGGTCGGCGATGGAGCGGGTGATGGCCTGGCGGATCCACCAAGTGGCGTACGTGGAGAACTTGAAGCCCTTGCGGTAGTCGAACTTCTCGACGGCGCGCACCAGGCCCGCGTTGCCCTCCTGGATCAGGTCGAGCAGGGGCAGGCCGCTGCGCGGGTAGCGCCGGGCGACCGCGACGACCAGGCGGAGGTTGGAGCGGATGAAGACGTCCTTGGCCCGCTCGCCGGCCTCGACCAGGCTTTCGAGCTCTTCCCGGGTGGCGTCCGAGTGCGTGTCCTCGAATCCGTCGAGAACCTGTCGCGCGAACACACCCGCCTCGATGGTCTGGGACAGCTCGACCTCTTTGGCGGCGTCGAGCAGCGGCGTGCGCGCGATCTCGTCGAGGTACATGCCGACCAGGTCGCGGTCCGCGATCTCGCCGCCATGTGCGCGAACACTGCTTGCCGAGTCGGCCGTCTCGCCGGAGGCGGACTTACGACGGGCGACGGCACGGGTTGCCATGCGTGCTCCCTTGCGATGGTGGGCTGGCGGGTGGTCCTGTTGAACGCTCGGCACTCCGGAGGGCTGTCCTGGGACTCTCCTCTGGGTGCCCTGCATCCGATGGAAACAACGACTGGAATCAGGACAGAATTCCCAACCCGCCCCTCGATTTTTCTGATCATGCAGTACCCTGTTCCGCCACATGGGAGACGAGATGGCATCCAGGCCCACAGATGTGCAGGTCAGACCAGGAGTCGAGGCGGACCTCGACGCCCTCACGGAGATCTACAACCACTACGTGCGCGAGACGGCCATCACGTTCGACACCGCCCCTCTCGCCCCACGGGACCGCCGTCCCTGGCTGCTCTCCCACCCGGAAGACGGCCCGCACCGCCTGATGGTTGCCACCCGGCCCGCGCCGGGCAGCGGCGGCGAGCGGATCCTGGGGTACGCCACCTCGGGCCCGCACCGGGCCCGGCCCGCGTACGCCACGTCCGTGGAGACCTCGGTGTACCTCGCCCCCGACGCCGGCCGGCGCGGCATCGGCACGCTGCTCTACGACGCCCTCTTCAAGGCGCTGTCCGGCGAGGATCTGCACCGCGCCTTCGCGGGGATCACCCAGCCGAACGAGGCGTCGGTGCGGCTGCACGCGCGCTTCGGCTTCCGGTACGTCGGCACGTTCGGCGAGGTGGGCCGCAAGTTCGGGCGCTACTGGGACGTGGCCTGGTACGCGAAGGAGCTGTAGGGACGCCGGTCCGGACTACCCGAACTGCACGGACCGCTTCGCCAGCCCCATCCAGAACCCGTCGATCACCGACTTCTGCGCGTCCAGTTCGCCGCCGGCCTCCGCCGCGCCCATGGTGACGAAGAGCGGGGCGAAGTGCTCGGTGCGCGGGTGGGCGTAGCGGCCGGCCGGGGCCTTGCCCAGGAAGTCGAGGAGGGCGTCCCAGTCGCGGTCCTGGAGGGCGCGCCGGCCCCAGTCGTCGAACTCGGTGGACCAGGTCGGCACGCCCCCGCCGGTGTGGCGCAGGGCGGCGAGGTTGTGGGTGAAGAAGCCGGAGCCGATGATCAGCACGCCCTCGTCGCGCAGCGGGGCGAGCTTGCGGCCGGTCTCCATGAGCCGTACCGGGTCGAGGGTGGGCATGGAGATCTGGAGCACCGGGATGTCGGCGTCCGGGTACATCTCGACGAGCGGGACGTAGGCGCCGTGGTCGAGGCCGCGGCCGGGGATGTCCTGGACGGGCGTGCCGGGGGCGCGCAGCAGCTTGCGGACCGACTCGGCCAGCTCCGGCGCGCCGGGGGCGGCGTACCGGACCCGGTAGTAGTGCTCGGGGAAGCCCCAGAAGTCGTACACCAGCGGGACGGTCTCGATCGCGCCGAGGGCGAGCGGGGCCTCCTCCCAGTGGGCGGAGACGATGAGGACGGCCTTCGGCCGGGGCAGTGCCGCGGCCCAGGCGGCGAGCTGGCCGGGCCATACGGGGTCGTCGGCGAGCGGCGGGGCGCCGTGGCTGAGGTACAGGGCGGGCATGCGCTCCTTGGCGGCGGCGAGGGACATGGCGGCTCCCAATCGTGCCCGGCGAACCCGGATGCCTGTCGTCGCCCGGTGCGGCCGGATGTTGTTGCTTTAACTCTCAAGTTCTACAGAACACGGTACGCCAACTAGTTCAAGTTTCAAAGAGACCTTTCGTAAAGTGGACACATGAACCCGGCATCCGACTCCGCCGCACCGCACCGCTGGCTCACCCCCGAGGAACAGCGCGTCTGGCGCGCCTATCTGCACGCCACCACCCTGCTGGAGGACCACCTCGACCGGCAGTTGCAGCGCGACGCGGGCATGCCGCACATCTACTACGGCCTCCTCGTCACCCTGGCCGAGGCGCCGCGCCGCCGGCTGCGGATGACCGAGCTGGCGATGAAGGCGAAGATCACCCGCTCCCGGTTGTCGCACGCCGTCGCCCGGCTGGAGAAGAGCGGCTGGGTGCGCCGCGAGGACTGTCCCTCCGACAAGCGCGGCCAGTTCGCGGTGCTCACCGAGGAGGGCGCGGCCGTGCTCGGCCGTACCGCCCCGGGCCATGTGACCGCCGTCCGCCAGGCCCTGTTCGACCGGCTCAGCCCGGAACAGCAGAAGGCCCTCGGCGAGATCATGGAGATCGTCACCGAGGGCCTTCAGCCGGACGGGGAGGGCGCCGACCTCCCCTGGCTCCGCTGAACTCACCGACGCACAGGGCTCAGTGGGCCACCACCGGCACCGGCACCTCGTCCTCGACGCCCGCGCCGGAGGCCACCGTGACGGAGCCCGGACGGCCGGCGTTGACGAAGGTGAAGGCGATCAGCGCGGCCACGCCCAGGATGCCGACGGCGAAGGCGATCGCCGTGCTGTAGCCGTGCACCATGCCCTGCAGCTGCACGAGCTGCTGCTGCGGCCTGGTGGCGGCACCGGCGAGGTGGTCCTTGAGGTACGACGTCTTCGCGGACGCGGCAATGGTGTTCAGCAGCGCCGTACCGATCGCGCCGCCCACCTGCTGCGAGGTGTTGACCATCGCGGAGGCGACACCGGCGTCCCGGGGCTCGACGCCCTGGGTGGCCAGCGACATGGCCGGCATGAACGCCGTACCCATGCCGAGGCCCAGCAGCACCATCGCGGGCAGCAGCAGGGTCGCGTACGACGAACCGATCTCCAGCTGGGTCAGCAGCAGCATGCCGAGACCCGCGACCAGGAAGCCGGGGCCCATCAGCAGCCGGGCCCGCACCCGGGTCATCAGCCGGGTGCCGATCTGGGTGGAGCCGGTGATCATGCCGGCCACCATCGGCAGGAACGCGAAACCGGTCTTGACCGGTGAGTACCCCTGCACGATCTGGAGGTAGTAGGTCAGGAAGAGGAACAGGCCGAACATGCCGATGATGGCGAGGCCGAGGGAGAGGTAGATGCCGCCGCGGTTGCGGTCGCGCACCACGCGCAGCGGCAGCAGCGGGGCCTTGACCCGGGACTCGACCAGCACGAAGGCCAGCAGCAGCACCGCGGACGCCACGAACATCGACACGGTCAGGGCGTCGCCCCAGCCGTCGGACTCGGCGCGCGTGAAGCCGTACACCAGCGCGACCAGGCCGAGGGTGGAGAGGACCACGCCGGGGATGTCGAGCGGGGAGCGGTTGCGGCCGCCCTCCGGCTCACGGATGACCAGGGTGGCGCCGAGCGCGGCGACGACGGCGAACGGCACGTTGACGAAGAACGTCCAGCGCCAGTCCAGGTACTCGGTGAGGAAGCCGCCGAGGATCAGACCGACCGCGCCGCCACCGCCCGCGATGGCGCCGTAGATGCCGAACGCCTTGGCGCGCTCCTTGGCGTCCGTGAACATCACGGCCAGCAGGGACAGCGCGGCGGGCGCGAGCAGCGCGCCGAAGACGCCCTGGAGGGCGCGGGCGCCGAACATCATCGGGCCCGAGACGGCGACACCGCCGAGCGCGGAGGCCAGCGCGAAGCCGACCAGGCCGACGAGGAAGGCGCGCCGGCGGCCCCACTTGTCGGCGATCCGGCCACCGAACAGCAGCAGACCACCGAAGGCGAGGGCGTAGGCCGTGACGACCCACTGCCGGTTGCCGTCGGATATGCCGAGGTCCTTCTGGGCCGAGGGCAGGGCGATGTTCACGATGGTCGAGTCGAGGACGACCATCAGCTGGGCGAGCGCGATGAAGACGAGCGCTTTCCAGCGGTTGGCATCACCGGTCGGCACGGTGATGCGGGGAGCCTTGAGGGCTTCGGACATGGGTGTACCCACTTCGGGACTTCGGGAGTTCACGAGTGCGGAACTTCGTGACCAGGTGACGGAAAACGAGTGAGGGAAAAACGATGAGAAATCGGCAGTGAACGGAAAGTGTCAGGACAGGAAAGCGAAAGGCGTCAGGCGTCAGGCGTCAGGCATGCATCAGGCATGCATCAGGCATGCGTCAGGCATGCGTCAGGCGTGAGACATCACGCGTCAGGCGTCGAGGCGTCAGAGGGCAGAACGTGTCGGGGCCGGGAACCTGTCAGGGCCAAGAGCCTGACAGGCTGCCGAACGGAAGGGCGGAAGCGGAGGACGAGGAGGGTGGGAGCTGACCGGACTACGCCGTCCGGTCGCACTGGCGGAGTTCCTCGACGGTGACGGCGCTGCCCGGCAGCACGGAGTGGGCGGGGGCCCGCAGGCCGTCGAGGAGAAGCTGAAGGTGGCGGTGGACGAACCGGTCGCCGCGCGGACAGTCCGTGCCGGCCGGGGGCCGGCTCAGCTGGGCCACGGCGATCATCAGATCGCCGACGCCGACGTCCGACCGCATCTGACCGGCCGTCACGGCCCGTGCCATGACCTCTTCCACGAGGCTTTCGACGCGCTCGCGGGCGGCCTCCAGGTCGGGGTGGTGCCGGTCGAAGGTGCTGGAGACCATGGGGCACAGCGCGCTGATCCGCTCGTCGGCGCAGGCGTGCACGAAGTGCTCCAGCGCGGCGAAGGCGTCCCCGGTCTCCGCGAGGGCGTGCTCGGCCGCCTCGGCCGTACGGTCCATCACGGAGCAGACGACCTCGCGTACGAGGGCGTCGCGGTCGGGGAAGTTGCGGTACAGCGTGGCGTTGCCGACGCAGGCCCGGCGGGCGATCTCGTCCAGCGGCACGTCCGGGCCATGCTCGACGAACATCTCCCGGGCGGCGGTGACGATCCGTTCCCGGTTGCGCAGGGCGTCGGCGCGCGGCCGGGTCACCTTGCGCGGCGCGGGCTGGGTCGCGGTCGTCACTGCGTACTCCTCTGTCGGTGGACTCGTACGAGTCCGGCTGCGGCTCCGGCGATCCGGGGAGCGAGTCCCCGTTTCAGGCGAACACACTTCTAAACGGGGACGGGGTCCCCACTTATTTCCCAGGGAGGGAAAGAAGGCGTGTGACCTGAGCCACACTCACCGCGGCCCGGAATTCACCCTCCCGCACCGTTCTCCCGCCCCCCGCGTCCCACGATCGGTCCCACCCTTCCCACGATCGGTCTCGCCCAGCGCGCGCCCGCCGGAGCGCCGACACAGGGTGATCGCAAGGGTGCAGCCGGGACCGGCGGCTGCCGTGGAGCGAAGGGTCCGTGCATGCAGCCGCAGCCGCAGTCGCCCCGCCGCGTACCCTCCGACCAGGACCCCAGTGGCATATGCACCCGCCGCATACGCTCGCGCCGGATGGCAGCCCTCTCCGCGGTGACCGCGCTGACCCTCGCGATCAGCACCTCGGCCGGGACCGCCCGTCTCACGGCGCCCTCCACCGCCGGGCCGGCCGGCCTGGCCCGCTCCCCCGCGTTCTCCCCCTGCATGATCCGTGGCGGCCCAGAGGTGCAGATGACCGAGGGCGTGCCCACCCCGCACGGTTACGCCCGCTCCACCGGCACGGTGCACGCCCTGACCCTGATGGTCGACTTCTCCGACGCGCCCGGACCGGGCAGCGCGATGGACCGCTTCCACGAGTTCTTCCCGCGGACGCAGGAGTGGTTCCGCACCTCGTCGTACGGCCGCCTGGACTACCGGGCCGAGACGCCGGTGCGCGACTGGCTGCGGATGCCGAAGCCGTTCAAGGAGTACGGCATAGAGCGGGGCGCGCCCTTCGACCCCGGTTACCGGCAACTGGCCCAGGACATCGTGGCCGCGGCCGATCCCAAGGTCGACTTCCGCTCGTACGACCTTCTGAACATCCTGGTCACCCCGAACGCCGGTCCGTCCGCGCTGGACACGGTGCTGTCGGTGACCTTCGCGGGGAACGGGGACGCGCCGGTGGCCGACGGGGTGCCGGTCGCCAACGCCTCCTTCATCTACTCCCGCCAGGACGACGGCTCCGGCTCCTTCCCCCACACCGGCTACCGGGTGCTGCCGCACGAGAACGGCCACACCTTCGGCCTGCCCGACCTGTACACCCAGGACGGCGGGGACACGGTCGGGCACTGGGACATCATGAGCGAGGACTGGGGCGCCAACAACGACATGCTCGCCTGGGACAAGTGGAAGCTGGGCTGGCTGGACGGCTCCCAGGTGGGCTGCGCGGCGAAACGGGGCGGCGTCGACTACTCCCTGACCCCGCTGTACAAGTCCGGCGGCGGCAAACTCGTGATCATCCCGATCGACGGCCACACGGCCTACGCCCTTGAGGTCCGGTCCCAGGGCGGCAACGACGAGGCGATCTGCTGCCCCGGCGTCCTCATCTACAAGGTGGACGCCGGCGTGGACACCGGCCGGGGCCCCATCACCGTCTTCGACGCCCACCGCGACAGCGGCGGCTGCACCCGCAGCCCCAACGTGCAGGCCGAACTCTCCGACGCCCCCTTCACCCCTGGCCAGACCTTCAAGGACCCTCGGCACGGGGTCGTGGTGCGCGTGACGGGGGAAGAGGACGGGACGTATCGGGTGCGGGTGACCCGGTCCTGACCCGCACTGTTGCCGGGGGGCGGTCGCGCACGGTAGGGGTCCAGGGGGCTCGCATCCGGCGGGCCGGAGCAGGAGAACCTCATGGCGTTCGCCGACTACCAGAACGAGATCTACCTCGACGGGCTGCGCGGGGTGATACCGCGGCTGCCGATGACCTTCGCCGAACTGGAGCCGCCGGCCCTGGCCGCGCTGACCCCGTCGGTACGGTCGTACGTCGCGGGCGGCGCCGGGGACGAGCACACCCAGCGGGCCAACGTGACCGCGTTCGAGGAGTGGGGCCTGGTCCCGCGCATGCTGGTGGGGGCCGACAACCGCGACCTGTCCGTCGACCTGTTCGGCATGCGCCTGCCCTCCCCTGTGTTCATGGCCCCGGTCGGGGTGATCGGCCTGTGCGCCCAGGACGGCCACGGCGACCTCGCCACCGCCCGCGCCGCGGCCCGCACCGGCGTACCGATGATCGCCTCCACGCTGACCGTCGACCCGATGGAGGAGGTGGCCGCGGAGTTCGGCGACACCCCCGGCTTCTTCCAGCTCTACACCCCGACCGACCGGGAGCTGGCGGAGAGCCTGGTCCACCGTGCCGAGGCCGCCGGGTTCAAGGGCATCGTGGTCACCCTGGACACCTGGATCACCGGCTGGCGCCCGCGCGACCTGGCCGCGAGCAACTTCCCCCAGCTTCGCGGGCACTGCCTGGCCAACTACACCAGCGACCCGGTCTTCCGCTCCCGCCTCGCCAAGTCCCCCGAGGACGACCCGTCGGCGGCGGTACTGCACTGGGCTCTGACCTTCGGCAACCCCCTCACCTGGGACGACCTGCCCTGGCTGCGGTCGCTCACCGACCTGCCGCTGATCCTCAAGGGCATCTGCCACCAGGACGACGCCCGCCGCGCCAGGGACGCCGGCGTCGACGGCATCTACTGCTCCAACCACGGCGGCCGCCAGGCCAACGGCGGCCTGCCCGCGCTGCACTGCCTGCCGGGCGTGGCCGAGGCCGCCGGAGACCTCCCCGTCCTCTTCGACTCCGGCATCCGCTCCGGCTCCGACATCGTCAAGGCCCTCGCCCTGGGCGCCACCGCCGTCGGCATCGGCCGCCCCTACGCCTACGGCCTCGCCCTGGGCGGCACCGACGGCATCGTCCACGTCCTACGCACCCTGCTGGCCGAAGCCGACCTCCTCATGGCCGTCGACGGCTACCCCACCGTCTCCTCCCTGACCCCGGACACCTTGCGTCGCCTCCGCTGAGCACCCACCACGACACCGTGCACCGCGGGAGGCGGCGTGCGGCGTCGGGGCTGAGCCCCCACCCCGATCCCCGTGCGCCGAGCGCACCACCCGCTACACTGACGACGGCGACCCAACCCTCACCGGTCGGTCACCATCCGCCTTCGTAGCTCAGGGGATAGAGCACCGCTCTCCTAAAGCGGGTGTCGCAGGTTCGAATCCTGCCGGGGGCACAGAGAGAAGGGCCAGCTCAGGAGGGTTTTCCTCCCAGGCTGGCCCTTCGGCGTTTCAGGGGTCGTGCCACAGGCGTGCCACTACGGGCCCGCAGGGCTCCTCTCGGCCGAGTCGGAGACCGCTCCCCCACCGCCCCGGATCATGGCCCCGAGCCGATCCGCGATGGCCCGGTCCCGGTCGCTGGTCATGTGCTGATAGATCAGCGCGGCGCGCGAGCTGCTGTGGCCCATGCGGGTCATCAGCTCGCGGGTGCTGGCGCCAGCCGTGGAGGCCAGCGTGTTGCCCGTGTGCCGCAGATCATGGAAATGCAGCTCGGCCGATACACCCGCAGCCTTCCGCGCCTTCACCCAGTCGTCCCGGAAGTTGCTCCGCCGCAGTTGCCCACCCTGGGGTCCGACGAAGACGTGACCGTCACGGCCAGGCGCGGCGAACTGCTCCAGGTGGCGCGTCACCTCGTCGAGGAGTTCGGCTGGGAAGGAGACGGAGCGCACCCCGGCCGCGGACTTCGGTGCCTTGTCGAAGAGTCGACCGTCCTGCAGCTCGGCTTGCGCACGGCCAACGGTGACCGTCAGTCCCTCCAGGTCGATGTCGCGACGCCGCAGGGCCGCCAGTTCCCCGAACCGTAGAGTAGTGAAGGCCGCCAAGAGGACGAGCAGCCGGTAGCGCGGCGCGATTGAGTCGGCGACGGCGAAGACCTCCGCCACCGTGAGGACCGGTCGCTCCGGCACGTCGTAGCGGTCCGCGCCCTTGATGCGGCACGGGTTGCGCCGGATCAACTCGTCGTCCACGGCCGTGTTCATCAGGGCCCGCAGCAGCTGATACGCCTTGACGACCGATGGCTCACCGACGCCGGCCGCCAGGAGCTTGCCGCGCCAGCTCCGCACGCGAGGGGTCGTCACGTCGGCCACCGTTCCAGCCCCGAAGGTGGGCAGGATGTACAGCCGCATCACCGACTCGTTCCGCTCGCGAGTACGGTCGGCCAGCTTGCGGTCCCGCAGCCATGCGGTGGCGTAGTCGGCGAAGTTCACCGCCCCGGCGTCCGGGTCCGACCACTGCCCGCGCGCGATGTCCGACTCGATGTGTGTCAGGGCGACCTGGGCGTCGGTCTTGGTGGCGTACGTCTTGTCAGCGGGACGCAGTTGCCCTGTCTCCGGGTCCCGGTAGCGAACCTGCCAACGGCCGGACGGCAGCTGTCGGACGGAACCGAATTCCCGACGCCTGCCCTTTTTGTTGGCCATCAGGCAGCCCTCCGAAACGAGCTACGCCGATGACCGATCGGCTGAATCGTGTGGGCGTCGATGAACGCGCTCAGCGAGCTTTCTGGGATGCGCACGTGCCGACCGACCTTGACGAAGGTGATGCGTCGTTCGGCGATCAGACGGCGCGGGAAACGCTCTTCCGCGCCGTCCAGCGCGAAGCACGCAAGATCGAAGCCGACCTCGGCCTGCGCCGCCTCAACCCCGGCGACGGAACCGCCGCCAAACGCCCCACCAGCAAGGAACACTTCAAGGCCAAGCGCCAGGGCCAGGACACCACCACCCGCGAGATCCTGCGCATGCGCGTACGCCGCGCCGTGGCAGCCGCCTCCACCGAGACCGAGTTCTTCGCCGTGCTGGAGGCGACCGGCGTGACCGTGCGCCCCAAGACCGGACCGTCCGGAGACGTCCTCGGCTACAGCGTCGCCCTGCCCGGCGACCTCAACAAGCACGGCGAACCGGTGTGGTTCTCCGGCTCCACCCTCGTCGGCGACCTCTCCCTGCCCAAGATCCGCCACCGCCTCACCGCCACCGGCCCCGAACCCATCGCAGCTCGGCCGGCCGACCCTTGGCACCAGGCCACCGACCGTATCCCCCACCACCTCACCCACGCAGACGACCACACCGCCCAAGGCCAGCTCGTCGCCCTCGGCGGAGCCCTCGACCTGCTGCCCCTCGCCGCACCAGCCGCCGCGAGGAGCGAGCTCGAACGGGCCGCCGCCATCTTCGAACGCGCCACCCGCTCCCGCATCACCGCCGACCTCAACAGCGCCCGCGTCCTGCGCCGCAGCGTCCAGGCGATCCTGCGCGCCCCCGCCCCGACGGGCGACGGCGCCGGGCTAGCGATGCTCCTGGACGCTGCCCTCATCGCCGTGGCGTTCGCGAAACACTGGCACCGCACCCACCAGCACGCCCAGCAGGGGGCAGCAGCCCAGCAGGCCCTCGTCCACCTTCAGACCGCGTACGCACACGTCGCCGTCCCGGTCCTGGACGACCTCGCCCGTCGTGCCCCTGGTATCCAGACCAAGCAGCGCTACGCCCGCCACCTCCAGCAGGCCGTCCCCGAGCACGCCGAACAGATCCTCCAGGACCCCGCCTGGGACGCCCTCGCCACCGTCCTCGCCAACGCGGAGACAGCCGGCCACAACCCGACCACCCTCCTCGATCAAGCCCTCGGCCAACGCGCTCTCGATGACGCCCGCAACCCAGCGCGCGCCCTGACCTGGCGCATCCACCGCCTCGGCCAACGCCACACACCCAGCCCCCGCGCCCAAGCAGCCATGGCCCGCAGCACCACGCGGCTTCCTGCCACCCCGGTCCACCCGCCAGCGGCCACACCGACCGTCGCACGGCAGCCGCAGGGGCGGCGGCGTTGACCGACCCTCATGTTGCCCGAGGGAACAGAGAAAGCGTTCCCTCGGGCAACACCTGATGCGTTCCCTTAGGGAACGGGCGCGTCCCACCGAGACAGACCAGTGATCCTTGTGCGTCTGCACGGCCGGCTCCCGTATCGTCGCCAGGGTGACCGACGCGAACGTGGCGGACAGGACGCACCTTCCCGCAGACGATCTTGCCGAGCTGATCCGGGCATACGACATCGACGAAGTGCTGGACCGACAGCACCTGGCCGATGGCCTCATGAACGTGAACTGGCGGCTGGACACCCGGGCCGGGAGGTTCGCCCTCAAGCGGGTCACGGACGTGCCGCTCGATCGACTGCGTCGCAACCTCGCGGTCCTTCCCGTCCTGGCTTCGTACGGCGTTCCCGTATGTGCCCCGCTCCCCACCATCCACGGCGATGTGATCGCCGACGTACGCGGTGGCGTCTACTGCCTCTTTTCCTGGTCGGTCGGGGACCATGTTCGCGGAACCGACCTGTCGCTGACGCAGACGTCCAAGCTCGGCACACACCTCGCGGGACTCCATACGGCACTCGGCCGTGCTGCCGATGAGGCCGGGCTGCCCGCAGCGCCGGCCTCGGTCACCGCTGAGGTGACCGAGGCCGGCCGAGCCGTCCAGAAGGCTGACCGGCTTGCTGGAGCCGTATCAGCCCGGGGTGCGGGCGACGCATTCGACAGGGCCGCAGGTACTGCCCTCGAAGAGCGCAAGATCCTCCTCGACAAGCACGCCCACCTGCGCCCCGAGGGAGACACCCCTGCGGGCCCACATGGCTGGACGCACGGTGACTTCCAATACCGGAACCTCCTCTGGGCGGACGGCGAACTGGTTGCCGTCCTGGACTGGGATCGGCTCGGAGTCCGCCCGTACGCGGAAGAGGTCGTTCGTACGGCGCAGGTGCAGTTCGGGGTGGAGGGCGTGTTCGACCTGGAGCGGGTGGCGGCGTTCGTGGCCGGCTACCGGTCGGTGATCCCGTTGGAACCGGCCGCATTGCTCGACGCCGCGCGACGACTGTGGTGGAAGCGGATGACGGACTTCTGGCAGCTCGAGTTCCACTACGACCGGGGCGACCACTCCTGCGACGAGCTGTTCATCGCCGACGAGGCGCTTCTTCACTGGTGGACGGAGCGGCTCGACGCGGTGGAGCGGGCATTCACCGGATCTGCCTAGATCCCCAGCTCCCGAAGCTCGGGCAGGCACGGTCGCGTGAACGTGACCGCCTGACGCCGGGCCCTCATGCCCAGCGCCTCGTGGTCCGCCTCCCGGATCGCGCTTGCCCACGTCTCGGGGCCGGCTGTGCCCGGCAGGACGATTCCGGCGTCCCCAATGGCTTCGGGGATGCCGCCCCGATCGGTTCCGATGCTCGGGACCCCGTGGAGCGCGGCCTCGATGATCACGCGGGGGAAGGCGTCTTCCACGGTGGAGGGGACCAGCAGCAGGTGGTGGCTGCGGTACAGAGGCCCCATGTCGTACAGGCGGGGCACGTACGTCACATTCGGGTAGGCGGCGAAGTCGACGGCGGTGTCCCACCAGCCTTCGACCAAGGTGAAGTGCTGTTCCGGCATGAGACGGATGAGCTGGTGCAGTAGCTCGGATCCCTTGGCGGGGATGGGGTTGATCATGAGGACGGACTCGGTGCGGGCCTCGCCCGAGCTCTCCCCGGGGAGCGCAAACGGCGGGTACATCACGGCGAGGCGAGTGCCAGGGGTGTGGGGTGCACGTGCCCGGACGAAATCCGACACGGCCAGGCCGTAGTGGGGGCGACCGGCAAGGACCCCCAGGCCGGTGGTGGAGACGGAGTGCAGGAGGCCGGCGACGAGCGCGGTCGGTCTGGCCTGCGCGGCGAGCTGCGCCGAGCCTTCCTGCGAGGTGAACACGACATCGGGGCTGAGGTCTCCCAGGAGGCTGCCCAGCGCGTGCTCCACGTTGTTCTGCATGAACGCCGCACACTCGACCCCGTTCCACCGGTAGCGCAGGATGCCGTCCGCCTCGTCGTACGGGACGCGATGCCTGTCGAGGTGGGCGCGCATGTCGGGGAGCTGGGTGGTTCCGTCCCAGGGCGCCTCGTGCGAGCCGAGGTAGGTGACGTGCCAGCCGGCGGCGGCGAGTTCTTCGGCGAGGAGCTGTTGGGTGACCTCGGCGCCGCCGATGAGGAACGGGGGCGGGGTGCGGCGCCAGGCGAACAGGGCGGTGGGCATCCTCCTTCACCTCGCCCAGAAGGTGACGAGGGCTTCCACGGCCTGGGCCACATCGTCCGGCCCCGCATCGGCGGCCAGGACCGTGAGCTCTCGCGTCACGGGCCGACGGGGCGTGTGAACGAAGTAGTCGCGTGCGTGGTGGAGGAAGCCCGGCTCGTGGAGGAAGTACTCGGACTCGGCGGCGGTGTGGCCGACGGTCTTGCGGCGGAGGTGGAGCGTCTCCGCCGGTACGTCGAGGTAGAGGGTGTGATCGGGGCGCAGGAAGGAAAGCGTCTTGAGGCGGTCGCGGAGCTGGTGGTGGACGCCGTACCCGAACAGGGCGTCCAGGGCATACGCGTGAGCGAGGAGGGTGTCCACGGAGCGGTCCAGGATGACGAACTGCCTGCCGCTCGCGGCAGCCTCGGCGACGCGGGTCGCCTCGATCTCCATGAACCTCTCGAAGGCAGCGAGTTGGGCAGCCGCAGAGTCGGTACGGGCCGGGGGGATGTCGTCGCGGTGGGCGATGTACTTGACGTAGCAGTCGGAGACGAACGCCCGCGAGCCGAGGGCGGTCTGGCGAAGGTGGCGTATCGCCGTGGACTTGCCTGCGTAGGAGGGACCTTCCAGGGCGACGATCAGCACGTCGGGTCCTCCGTCCGGTAGAAGCGTTCGGCGTAGAGGCCGGGCCCGTCGACGAGATCGGCCGACGTGGTGAAGGCGTGTCGGATCGGCCGGTACATCTTCCGGGCCGGGTGCATCTGCGAGCCGTGCATCCGCAGGACGGTGACCTTGTCCAGGACGACGTCGGTGATGTCGACCAGCTCGGGCCGCATCGTCGCCCCCGTACGCGTACGGAACAGCTGCTGGTCGCAGCCGGCGAGCGCGTACGTCGCCCAGAAGGCGAGGTCTTCCCAGAACCAGGTGCAGCCGAGGCGGACGGCCGCCTCGTGGACGAGGAGGTGATCAGGGTGGCGGGTGACGGCGGCGGGGGCGAGGAGCTCGGCGTCGGGGTGGAGCGCGGCAATCCGGCGCAGCTCCTCGGTGACCCGGTCGAGCAGCTCGGGGTCGTAGGGCTTGTACGGCGGCTCGGCGTCCTTGTGGCCGAGGAGGTGTCGGCGGGCGGCGAACGGCGCGAGCGCGGCGGCGCCCTCGCGGTCGCGCAGCTCGGACACCGTGTCGACGTCGGCGTACGTGGCTTCCAGAGCGGGGTGCACGCTCCGGGAGCGGGTGAAGACGGTGACCACGGTGAGCGGTCGGGGGTGGGTGAGGAAGGCACCCGAGGCCGAGAGGACGAAGTCGTCGTGGTGGGGTTCGATGACGAGGACCGGGCGGCCGGTGGGGGTGCGGACCTCGACGTAATAGGGGACGCGGGCGTGGGGCGCCGTCACCTCCAGGACACAGTGGTCCATGGCCCGGTGGCGGGCGGCGAGCTGCTGGGTGTGCGTCTGGTGGGCGCGGTGAAGGTCGTCGGGGAAGGTGTAGATGCCGTACCCGTCCGGCACCGGCAGGTCGACCAGGAACTGGGGCTGCACAGGAGTCTCCTTTGTCATCGCACGGTCGTCTCGTACCAGTGGCGCCACATGTAGGGCGACCGGAGGCGCAGGCGGGCGGTGACGGGGTTCTGCCACCAGAGCATCCGCAGGCTCGACCACTGGTCGTAGCGGCGGGTCGACGGGCGCACGCGCAGCTCGTCGAGAATCGTCACGGGCCGTCCGGTGACCTGGCCGTGGGCGGTGAGGCGGGCGAAGAACTCCACGTCCTCGCTCATGAACAGGTCGTCCCGGTACCCGCCGATGTGGTGGAAGGCGTCGGCGGTGCAGAACTGGTTGACGCCCTGGGCTCCGCCGCGCCGGGTGCGGTAGTGGTCCCAGTAGGCGCACAGCAGGCGGGCGCCGAGCCGCTCCGGGGTGTAGAGCGGCGGGATGGCGCCGCCGACGGCCCCGGCGTCCATGGCGGCAGCAGCGGCGGTGACCGCCTCCAGGGGCAGAGCCACGTCCGCGTCGGTGAAGAAGAGCCGACCGCTGCGGGCGACTGCCGCTCCTGTGTTGCGGACCCGGCCGATGTTGCGGACGGACTCGGTGACGACGTGGACGCCGAAGGAGGCGGCCATGTCGGCGGTGGCGTCGGTGCTGGCGTTGTCGACGACGATCACCTCTCCCGTACGGCCGGTGGTCTCCTCCCAGCGGGTGAGTGAGGCGAGGACGGAGGGCAGGTAGCGGGGCAGGTAGGCGGCCTCGTTGAAGGCCGGGATCACTACCGACAGGGCGGGGGTGCTCATCAGCGCGTCCTTTCCGGGTGGCGCGTACGGAAGAGGTGCGGGGTCCGTCGGCTGAGGTCGTCCAGGCGGCGGGCCCACAAGGCGCGGTCGTCGCCAGGGGAGGAATGCGCCCAGGAGCGCAGGGTGTGGAAGACGACCCAGGCGCCCAACAGGTGGTGATCGAGGGCAAGGGGGTAGGCGTCGGTGACCGTGCGGGCCCGGAGAGTCGAGAGGGCGTCGGTCATGACGAGGGTCTGGGCGACGTCGGATTCGCGGGGACCGGCTGCGGCGTCGGTGAAGTCGACCAGGTGGCGGATGGCTCGGGGGCCCGCGATCACGACGTTGTCGCCGTGCAGGTCGCCGTGGCACCACACGGGCGCCGTGTGGACGGCGTCGGCGATGGCGGCCAGCGCGGGCGCGATGCGGTCGAGGCTGCTGGGCGGGCAGCGGCGGCCCAGTGAGGTGACCTGCTCGTGGAGCGGCCGGCGCGGGACCCACGGCCGGACGGGCGCTCGGTGCAGGCCGCCGAGCAGGCCGGACAGGCCTTTCAGAGCTCGCTCGTCGGAGATCCGGCCGGAGCGCATGGCGCTGCCGAGGGTGAGGGGGCCGAGGTCCGCGGTGACAAGGGCGGTCGCCTCGTGGCCTGGAACGTGGCCATATCCGATGAGGGCCGGTACGGGGACGTGGTCGGCCACGGCCCGGATGGCAGCGCTCTCCGTGATCGCGTTGCGGCGTGCGGTCGCCGCGTACAGCTTGATCACGACACCGCGTCCGTCGGCCAGGCCCACCCGGTACACGACGGTGCGCGTACGTGCGGACAGCCGGCGGGCGGTGCGGGCCGGTACCCCGGTCAGGGCGAGGGCAGCGCGCGAGACAGCGGGCGGTACCCCCGCAGTCACCGCACACCCGCCGGTCCCACGCCGACGGCACCCAGACGCCGGACGTGACGCATGGCCCCGTCCAGGTGCCGCCGGTATTCGACGACTTCCTCCGTGACGGGGCAGTCCGCCTGCCACGGCTTCTCAGGACCGACGAAGTGCACGAGGGCGGCGGCCGAATCGGGCTTCGGCGACCGCGTGACGACCCGGCGCACCCAGTTCCCGCGTTCCAGGAATCGGCCGACCTCGAACCGGTTGAAACCACCGGCCACCGGGCGCACTCGGCCGGATCGCAGAAGCCACAGGTTCAGGGCGTCCTGGTCGTTGTGGAGGATGTGGTGCCGGGCGTGGATCAGGGACTGCTCGACGCCTCGGCGGATGCGGGGCATGTGGTCGGTGTGGGTCCAGAGCACGCCCGCGTTGAAGTAGGGGCGTCCACGCAGGTGGGGCCAGCGCTCGACGGCTCCGGGCAGCGCCGGGCACTCGCCGACGGCCGGGTTGAACTCGTCCCGCACGGCGCCGGTCTCGTCCGGCGCGAGTGAGCCGAGCGGCTCGCTCACGTCTCCGCGTACGAGCACGTCGGCGTCCACGTAGATCAGGTAGGGACGGCGGACGAAGCTTGGCGTGAACTCGAACCTCAGATAGGTGGTGACGGTGATGTACGAGGCGTCTGCCATGCGCGAGGAGCGCAGAGGGGCGCATCGGCGGAGGTCGAAGGAGCCGAAGCCGGCCCGCTTTGCGAGGTCGGCGAGGAGGAGGGCCTGCGCCGGTGCCAGGTCGAGGGTGAGCACCCGTACGGCAGCTTCGCAGCGGGCCGCCGGGGTGAGGCTGTCGGCCAGGCCGGCCAGGGCGGCGAGGCCGGGGACGAGGTACTGCTGGTCGATGCAGAGGCCGAACGCGTACACGGGGACTTCGCCTTTCGGGCGTGGTGCACGGGCGGGACGGAGGGGTCGACAGCGAGCGCGGGCGCTCACGGCCTGTCCCGTGCTTCGGAAAGGGCGAGGATTTCGAGGCTGTCGGGGTCGTCGGTCTCCCAGTGGGGGCCACCGCCGGTCGGCGGCCGCAGCACCCACACGGTGCCGCCGGCGCGGACGTCGGTGACGATCGCGCGCCGCCCCTCGCTGTCCCGCACAAGGTCGCCGACCCAGGCACGCTGGGCGCTCACGAGGCGCCCTCCTCGTGCGTGTCCGGCTGCGTGAACCAGCCGGAGGCCGCGTCCGCGATGTCATGGCGACGACGGGCCTGGCCGGGGGTTCGACGGGCCGGTATGCCGTTCGACGCGTCCGCGAGGAACCCTCCCCGATCGCGGAGGAGGACGCCAAGAGCCGCAAACTGGGCGGCGTCGGCAGCGACATGCGTCGGGACGCTGACGACAACGCCTCGGATCATCCCGGCGGACAAGGCGGCCGTGACGGCCTGCCACCCCGGCCGCTCAGCGAGCGGCAGCGCCAGGTCGGGGTCGGACCAGACGCCGGCGACGTGCCAGTGCCGGGCGTCGGCGTAGTAGCGGCCACGCTCCTCGCTCTCACCGAGGGCGGTGGATGTGGTGGCGCAGGAGTAGACGGCGACGGGTACGTGCCCGAGGCCGCCGGGCGGGTTGGTCGGCATGCCCACAAGGCTGCTGGGCTGCGGAGTCGGGGCCCAGGCACGGCCCGTCGCAGTGGAGAGACTCCGTACCCGGTCGGACCGCCACGCCGCGTGGCAGCGGAAGCAGGGTCGCCCGAAGGTGTGCCACGTCCCGTAGCAGTCGCGCTGATGGCGCGCCCGTACCTACTACGGGCCGTGGTACTTCGGCTGGTAGGTCAACGCACTCCGAGGGGTACGCCCGCGGAGTTCGCCAGTCCTCGCAGTCGGTTGACGGACACTCCGGCGAGTCGACTGATGATGACGCCGGGAAGCATCTGGTGACGCACCCATCCTGGGGCCATCGCGCAGACGGCCTGGAGGGTGTCGGCTGCGGCCTCCCACCGTCGGCATTCGACCTGGGTGAGCGCTACGTCCAGGCCGTAGCGGGCCCGAGTGGCCAGGGGCACCGTGTCGTCCAGGCGAACGGTGTCCGTGAGCCGCAGCGCTCCAGCCGTATCGCCGAGGGCCACGGCGATACTCATGGCCTGCGTTGCGGCGTACATCGGTCCGTACGGCTGGGCGTGCGCACCACGGGCATGCTCGTCCCCGATTCGGGCGGCGACGGCGTGCGCCTGCGAGAGGTATTCGCGGGCGTTGTCCGAGCTCGCACCGCCTCGGGACGCGGCGACGGCGGCGTTCGTGACGAGCTGCCCGTACACACTCAGCCGGTCCGGGTCGTGCTCGCTCATCTTGGGCTCGATCCGGTCGGCTTGTGCTGCGGCAAGGAGGAAGCCCTGCTTGGTCCGGCCGTCGCGGAGGTTGACCCACGCGGTGGTGGCGGCAAGGTGCGCGTCACGGAGATCATGTCCGCCCTGCACGGCGATCTGGCGTCCGTACGTCAGCGCCGCATACGCCAGATCTCGTGATCCGAGCACGTTGGCGGCCATGCCCGCCGTCTGAAAGGTGTCGATCAAGACGCCAGCGGCGGCCTCCCGCTCGTCGAGGCCGGCCATGTCGAACCTGGCCCGCGCCTCGGGAAGGAGCCGCCCAAGGAGAGTGCCGAGCTCGGTGTACCGGCCTCCCCAGTACGCGGCATCCGCGCGACGGACGACGGCGCGGAGCTCGTCGACGGTGCCCGGCTCGACCTCGGTGGGGATGCCGATGGCCGCGTCATGGGTGGCTGCGGAGACCAGGCGTAACGCGGCCCGCTCGTCGCGGTCCATGGACCGCCGTGGCGCCTGCTGACCGAGGAGCACGGCGATGTCCGTACCGAGCGCGTCGGCAATCGACAGCAGGGACGGCAGGGAAGCCGTTCCGCCGCGTTCGAGCTTGCGAACCACGCCGACGGACACGCCGGCCGCCTCCGCCAACTGCTCCTGCGTCATACCACCGCGCAGCGCCTTCAAGCGCTCAGAGGTGGTGTACTCCGACCACTGCATGCTCCAGAACCTCCGCGTGATGGGCCCCACACGGACAGTACTGGCTGGAGCAGTGGATGCCGACAGCCTTTGATCAGACCGCAGTTGGGTTCACGCGGCGAGCACCGCTGTGACACCGAGGAGGGCCTCCAACTCGGTCACGGCCTCATCCTCGTCCGTGACGTGGACCGTGGCGATGCCCAGATCGGCGGCCGGCGGAAGGTTCACCGCGTGATCGTCCACGAACACGCACCGCTCGGCGGGCAGCCCGATCCGCTCCAGGGCGAGTTCGTAGATCGCCGGATCGGGCTTCGCCATGCCGACCAGCTCGGAGACGACGTGCACGTCGAACAGGTCCCAGATGCCGACGTGTTCGTACGGGTTGAACGGGTCGAGGCCGAAGCTGTTGGACAGCAGGGCAAGCCGGTGGCCGGCGGCACGCGCGGCACGGGCGAGCGCGACCATCCGGCGGGCCGCGGGCACCCGGGCCCAGGCCCGCCCCATCAGGTTCACCGGATCCACGTGCGCACCCAACAGCGCGGCCGTGCCCTCGTTCCACTCGGCCTGCCCGATCTCCCCGATCTCCAGAGCCGCGTACAGACGCCGGCCCTCAGGGTGATCGTTGAGAGTGCTGCGCCACGCGCCCGGATCCAGCCCTTCTGACACGCACCAGGCGCGGTGGACATCGATCGGGCTGGCGGTAAGCACCCCGGCGAAGTCGAGGATCAGGCCGCGCCTGTCGGCGACGTCAGTCCTGTGCGGCATCCGGCGATCGTTCCTTCCCTGATGGGTTCTCCCGACGACGCTACCGCGCATCGACCACACGGCCGGGCGAAGCCTCCCTCACCGATTCGCGCGAGCAGCTGGCGTGCTGCCTTGAAGGAATACCTGACTGTCCGGCTTCCCCGAGCGGGCGACCAGCGCCCTCGATGCCGCCAACGTCGGCCTGGAACTCCTGGAGAACCGCGTCCGCTCCGACCGGGCACACGTCCGGCTGACCAAGTTCAGCAGCTATCTCGAACCGCACTCCACGGTGCCGGCCGTACGAGAGCTCCGCGACCGCCTCCGCGCACTCCTTCCTGCTACCTGACGAGCGCACAGGGACAACCGTCTGCTGCAGCCAGCCCATCACCGACAGATCGCCTACAACCCCAATGAGTTCGGGCCTTCACGAAGGCTCTGTGGGGTACTCCAACGAGGCTCGAGTGCATGACGACGTCGGCTACCGTGGACGGGATAGCACCTGCGGATGGGGGATCTCATGGAGCCACTGGTGTTGGCAGTGGGTACAGCGCTGGTAAGTGCGATGGCGACCGACGCCTGGCAGCAGGCACGTTCGTCAGCCGTTGCCTTGTGGCAACGAGTGCACCCGCAGCGAACCCCTGCGATCGAAGAGGAACTGGCTGAGGTCCGTGCCGAGATCCTCGCGGCTAGGGAATCGGGGGACGAACAGGCCGAGAGTGATCTTGCTGCGGACTGGCAGCGGCGACTGCGACGGCTACTGAGGGACGACCCTTCCTTGGGAGACGAGCTCCGTCGGGTACTGGATGAGGAATTGACACCGCTGCTGGTGGGTGAAGAGGGCAACGGCCTCAGGAAGGTCGAAATGCACGCCCGGGCCTCTGGCCGATCCCGTATCTACCAGGCTGCCGGCAATCAAACCATCAACGAATCGTGACCGAAGACCACACGCAAGCGCCGCTCCAGCAAAAAGCCAAGGCGGCAGATAATTCCCGAATTTACCAAGCAGGCAGAGATATCATCATCAATGAAGGCGTCACGCTTCAACGAGGCGCCTTCGTCCATGAAATTCCCGGGTGGCCAATCAGCCAGGTCGCCGACCCGTACTCGTTGAGTGTAAAGCAGGCCATCACTGCCGAGTCACGCAAAGGGATGGGAGACCTGCCTGAGTTGCCGGTCTACATAGCCCGGGATCACGACCTACGTCTACGCGAAATCACACAGCGGGCCATATCTGGCGCAAGTGGGATCGTTGTATTGGTGGGGGGATCGTCCACTGGAAAGACCCGCGCTTGTTGGGAAGCTGTCCAGAGACTCCCGTCTCCCTGGCGGCTATGGCATCCCATCAATCCCAGCGGACCTCAGGCGATCATATCGGCTGCGGATGAGATCAAACCGCACACCGTGATCTGGCTAGACGAAATCCAACACTACCTCCTTACTGCGACGACTTCCCTCGGAGAGCAGGTGGCCTCGAAGCTACGCGCACTTCTCCGAGATCCGGAACGCGCCCCTATATTGGCGTTGGGAACGACCTGGAACGAGTATTGGACAAGCCTTGCCACCCCTCCTCCACCCGGAGAGGTGGACTCTCACGCACAAGCTCGCGCTCTTCTGACTGGGAACGATCTACCCGTTCCCGAGGTATTTGGCGAGAGTGCACTCAGCTCTCTTCACACCGCTGCCGATACCGACCCACGGCTGGCGCTTGCTGCCAAGAATGCCGAACAAGGGCACGTCATCCAATATTTGGCTGCCGCACCAGCCCTTATGGAGCGCTACCGTAACGCTCCGCCCATCGCAAAGGCAGTGATCGACGCCGCCATGGACGCCCGGCGTCTCGGTCATAGCTTGGCCCTACCGCTCGCATTCCTGGAGGCTGCCGCGCCGGGCTATCTGACCGACTTGCAATGGGAACAAGCCGGCGATGACTGGATGCAGCAGGCACTTCAATACGCCACGATATCCCTCAACGGCGCACGCGGGCCATTGACTCTCATACGCCCGCGCCCTGGGGAGGCAGGACTCGACCAGCCGCATTACCGCCTCGCCGACTTCCTTGAGCAAAACGCCCGAACGGATCGCAAATTCAAGGTTCCGCCCACTGCTTTCTGGAGTGGGGCCGCCAAACACTGCAACAACCCAGACGACCTTGTAGCCCTCGCATCTGAAGCACAGAATCGGTTGCGCCTTAGACATTCTGCGCACCTTTACTCGCGAGCAGCCGAGATCGGAGATCTTAACGCACTCGTACGCGTGGCCGGTTTTCTGAGTCGAGCCGGCGACCCAATGGGCGCAGAAAAACTCCTTCTACACGCCGCCGCAAATGGACTTACAGATCCTTTGGTCAATCTCGCCAGGGTAAGCGAAGGAGGCGAATCAGCCCGCCTTTACCAGCTGGCAATAGAGGCAGGGAACCCTCAAGCCTTGGTCGAGCTATTCCACTTGCGGCAAGACGCTGGAGACACCCAAGGCGCCCAGCAGCTAATCCTAAGGGCGGTCAAGGATGGCAATATTGACGCCCTGATGTCGCTGGCCGAAGAGCTGGACTTTAGCTACGACAATCAAGCCGAAGCGAAACGTCTCTACGGGTACGCCTTCGATGCAGGGTACGTCGATGCGATGGTTGCACTCGCTGAAATGCTGGACGAGAACGGCGACCTCGACGGCGCCAAACGATCGTTTCAACAGGCTGCCGATGCAGGGAGCATTTACGCCTTGCAATGCCTGGCCCTCGCAGCGAAGGAGGCCGGTGACTGGGTGGAGGCCGAACGCCTATATCAGCGCGCCATAGATGAAGGGGATATCCACGCTCTCGACGGATTGGCCCGGATGCGAGAAGAGTCTGGCCAGCAGGACATTGCCGAACGCCTCGCGCATCGTGCCGCTGCCGCGGGGAATCCCACTGCCCTTCGGAGCCTGGCTGAAATGCGGGAAGAGGCCGGACAGCACGAAGACTCCGAACGCCTAGCCTTGCTCGCCATTCAATTTGGAGATTCCGACGCCCTGGTAGAGCTAGTCGACAACCGAGAAGATGACGGAAGGCCCGAAGAGGCCGAACGTCTCGCTTGGCTAGGCGTCGAGGCGGGAAGTAATGAGGCCCTGTTCCACTTGGTCAACGGAAGGGGCGAGGATGACGATTGGGATAGTGTTGACAGGATTTCCTTGCGCGCGGCTGGGATGGGAATAACCGACTCCTTCAGTCTTCGATCCCTCGCCATGATGCGGGAACATGCCGGCGACCACGAAGCTGCTGAACGCATCGCCCTCGATGCCGCCAAGGCCGGAGACACCGGCCATTTGAGAGAGATCGCCTTCCTACGAGATCGCGAAGATTCCAGGCGCCTCTTCCAGCTCGCTGTCGAAGCCGGTGACGTTCGGGCCCTGTTCAACCTGGCTTGGCTCGCTGAAGAAGATGGCGACTTCAGCAGTGCTGAACGGCTCGCGCGGCAAGCCGCTGATGCCGGCGACGCCGCTACGCTGCAGGCCATCGCTGGGGAACGCCGGTACGACCCTCGATGGCGGCAGATACTCGAGTACGGCCTTGAAGCCGATGGTGGTGTATGCGAGCCGTGGACCCTGTCAGCGCCAACTATGGAGCTCGCGGCTCCTGCAAGTTGCCCACCGCTCTGATCTAATCCTCGACGTCCCGCCCCTCTCTAGTGCCGCTCCTGCGTGCGCGATGCGTGAGCGGACGGGTCAGCACCAGGCGTCACGCGCAGGATCAGGCCCCGTGCCGCACAGCGCTGATCAGGCGGAACAGCACCGCGCGGCACGGACTGGAACCGCCCGGCACGGATTCGATCCCACTCCTAAAGCGGGTGTCGCAGGTTCGAATCCTGCCGGGGGCACAGAGAAACACCTGGTCAGAGGCCCTTCCGTCCGACGGACGGGAGGGCCTTCACACTCGCAGCACACATATGGCACACACGGGCTGTGGGCAGAGGTGGGGAGCTGTGCGAGATGCCCGCGAAGGACGAGCTGGCCCGGCGCCGGCACGACAAGCTGGTCAACCGCTTGGAGAGCCTGATGCGGGCTTCACTGAAGCCTCGCTACCGGGGCTACCACGGGCAGCTGATCCTGAGCAGCGGCGATCTTGAGGAGATGGGCGAACTGAACGACGTCCGTCGTGCTGCACGCGAGGCGGGCCGTCGTCTCGGCTGGCAACCGAAGACCCACGTCGTCGACGCAAGACTCTTCGTGTACGACGACCGCGAGGTCCCCAGAGAGATCAGCGAGCTGGCCGCGAGGGATGCTGCTGACGCCGTCGACGCAGCACTCCGAAGAGGCGAGTAGAAGGAAGTACGGTCGGCCGTCGGCGCTCCACCTTTGCCGAAGGGCCTGCGCCGCATGCCGGAAATCTGTCGAGCCCGGCCCTGTGGTGGCTCTACCCTTCCCGCATGGCCCATGGAAAGACCTCGTACGTTTGCCTGCCCTGCCGGGCCTCGTACAAGCAGCCCTACCCCGGCCACGACGACCACGACCGGGTCTGTCCACGCTGCGCCGAACCACTGATCCACGTCGGCTCCGCCTTCGCGGCACCCAAGAAGCGGGACACCGCCGCCTGGCGTGCTCTCTCCGTGCTGCTGCACGCCGGTGTCCGCTTCCACAAGAGCTGCTGCGGCGGCCCCGGCTACCGCCCACGCACCCTCAGCGAGGTGCGCGAGCGGATGGCCTACGCCCGGGCCACCGGAGAACCGTTCGCTCGGGCGTTGGTCCGGCGCGACCTGCCCTAGCGGCCCGAAAGCAGGGGGCGTTCCGCCGCGCGCGGAAGCGGCGCTTGCTGTCATACACAGCACGCATAAAACCTGGCCGTGCTCACCGAGCCCGCCGTCCGGGCCGCCCGGAAGGCGCCGCAGTCGGAGGTGGTCGGCCTGACGGGCCGTCATCAAGCCCCGTTCCTCGAATCGCATGAACAGGCCGCCGTGGAGGAATTCTCCTTCTTGGTCGAACATTTGAAGCCGCGCGATCCGGCACGCGTCCGGTATCCGTGAGGCCCGTCATTTCACCGAGGGGGCACGACGTGGCGTCGATCGGACGGGGCACGACAGGCGCAGTGGCGGGACCAGGCCGGTCCGCGCGGAGCTGGTGGGGCCGGACGCGGACGGTCCTGGCGGTGTCCCTTGGGGCGTTGTGGACCGCGGCGGCTCTGGCCACCGCACCTGGCGCCACGGCGGCCGCACCCGCGGTACCCGGCACTGCTGTGTCCACGGGGCGGACGATCACCGCGAGCGCGGCTCCGCAGGGCTTGTCTCCCGTGGTGCAGAGCGGGCCACGGAACATCATCACGCGGGTCCAGGACACGTACGTCAGCAGCACCGATCCCCGGGACCACTCGGCCGGCGCCGTGCTGCACATCGGCACACCGGACAACGGAGTGACGAAGTACCGCAGCTTCCTGCAGTTCGACGTCTCGAAGCTGCACGGCGCCGACATCAAGAGCGCGAAGCTGCGGCTCTACAACTCGTTCACGGGGTCCTGCGACGGCTGGTGGATGTACGCCGACCCGGTGGCCTCCGCCTGGCAGCAGTCGACGATCACCTGGGACAACAAGCCCGGCGTGGTGGCGGGCTACCAGGCGGCGGCGAACTTCGGCATCGGGCACCCTGACTGCCCGGACGTGCCCGACCCGGACAACCCCGACGACTCGAACGGTCTGCACCGCATCGACGTGACGGCCATGGTCGACGCCTGGGCCCAAGGAACCCTGCCCAACCACGGCATGCAGCTGTCCGCGGGTGAACTGGACAGCAAGGCGTACAAGGACTTCTGCTCCATGAACCCCGACGCGTCGGAGTACGCCTGCGCCATCGCCTACTACACCCCGACCCTGGAAGTGGAGTTCAACTCGGGGTCGACGGCGATCATGTCCGGCGACAACTTCGGGGTCCCCTACCCTGGCGGGTATCCGGCGACCAGCCCGGCGTTGGAGTTCTTCGACTCCACCGCCCCCTCCGTGTGGCCCGCTTCGGGGCCTTACCAGCGCTGGATCCCTGACGCCTACCACTCGGTCTCCGACCCCGATCTCGTCCCCGCCGGGACCTTCGGCGGCGGCACGGAGTTCAAGTTGCGGCCCATGGGCGCCTACGCGTCCGACGGCGCCCTCAGCAAGCAACTGCTGGTCGTGGGTGACGGGAACAGCGGCTTCGTCGGTGTCATCCCCTACCCGGCGCTCTCCGGCTACCGATGGGCGATCAACGTCGGTCACAGCGTGAACCTGCACGGAGTCGAACTGCTTCCCGACGGCAGCGTCGCGGTCGCCGAAGTCGGCGCGAACCGCGTGGCGCTCTACACGGCGGCCCAGGGCACACCCGGCAACGGTCCCAGCGCGTGGGCCACCCCGTACGACACCATGCCTCTCAAGGGTGCCCACCAGGTGCTCTGGGACGATTCGACAAGCCCGCCCTCCCTCTGGGCCATCGGCGACTCGGAGCTCGACCGGTACCAGATCGGCGCCGACGGCAAGTTCGACGCCTCTTTCACCTCCTATGCCCTGCCGACCAACGGCACGTCCCCCGCCTACGGACACGACATCTCCCCGGTGTACGGCAATCCGGACCGGCTGTGGGTGTCGACGAACGCGGGGGTGGTGCAGTTCTCCAAGAGCGGGCAGAGCCCCTGCTACGACAGCGGCGCCCGCTGGCCGAAGCCGGCCGACACCTTGCCCAGCGGCCTGACCTGGTGCACGGACTACCCGCACGAAGCGCTGGTGAACAAGAACACCCTGGTCAAGTCCACCGGGAACGACCCCGCCACCGGCCGGATCCTCACCGTCTGCGTGGAACGCGATCCGGGCACCTGCCACCCGCAGTTGTCCGGCAACACCGATGATCTGCCCTGGCTGGGGTGGACCACTCCGGACCTGGACTTCGTGGACGCCTCCGGCCGCACCTCCTACAGCTGGAACGACGCCCTGGCCTGCCACTACCGCGCCCGCTGGCTGGTCGCCGATTACGACTGACCCGAAACACCGGGCGCCGGCCGGAGGAACCCGGACCGACCGTGGTCCGGGGTCCTCGGCGGCTCGGACTCGGGCGGCGTGAAACGTAAATCCGTCTGCCCAGGTACGAGTTCGGACAGCCGGCCCGTCCGCTGTCAGACCCCGTCGCCACAATTCACCCATGCTGACAGCGACCAGCGGCCGTGGCCACGTAGTGAGGCGTCCCACGAAGCCGACCGTGGGGACCATGCTCGCCAACCTGCGGCGTGGCAACGAGCACTTGATTCTGGAGCGGCAGGACGAGGGGCGGGAGGGGGACTGGTACGTCCAGGTCTGGTTCCGCGACAACAACACGTACCAGTTGGAGTACCGCGACGGCGTGCCCGCGGAGCACTACCGGACCTTGACCGTGTCGCAGGAGAAGGTCCTGCGAGCGCTCCTGGGCTGGATGCTCGACAAGCCCGGGTGGCGGGAGGGGTTCATGTGGGACAACGTCGGCCAGGAGTTCATATGAAGCAGGAGTTCATATGAAGCGGAGCAGGATCACCAGGGCGAGTGAGGCGGGGAGGACGGTGCGGGTCACACGCCGGTGGAGGTCCGCGCGGGTGCCGAGGATCAGGAAGGCGAGGGGGTAAGAGGCCGCCAGCGGGATCGCCGAGAGCAGGCCCGCGGTCGGCGGCACATGGTGGCCGAGGACCAGGATCGCCCGCAGGGCGACCCACCCGGCCGTACCGGCCGCGAGTACCCGGAGCGTGAGCCGCGAGCGCCGAGCAGGGTCCGTGGTGGCGCGGGACTCGTTGATCGCGTCGCGGACGATCATGATGCCCGTCCAGGTGAAGAGCGCCACCACGAACAGGATGATGAGCAGCCCGAAGGCGGCGAGCCCGCCGTCACCGAGGACCGAGTCCGGGTGCCAGAGGATCTCGATGAAGATCCAGACGGGCACGCCCAGGATGAGGCCCGCGGCCCATAGGGAGACGATCTCCTTGCCCAGACGCTCAGACCACCACGTGCCCATGCCCCCGCCCTCCCCTGACCGTCCGCCCCCTGGGCCGGCCTCCGAGAGCGTGGCATACGCGGGGCTTCCGCGCCTCGCAGGACGCCCGGTTCGCCGGACTCCGCGCCGGGCCGGTTGGCCCCGCTGACGGGGGCTGCCCATGCTGGGAGGGCGAGCGGTACCCGGCGCCGGACAGACGAGGTACGTCATGAGCCTCCGCACCCCCAGCCCACGACTGAGCCGCCTGAGCACGGCGATCGCCTCCTCCCGGTTCGAACTCCTCCTGCTGGCCGTCACGGCGGCGGCCCTGATCGCCGGCGGCATCGCCTGGCTCACCGGGTCCGGCGGCCTCGCCGACCTCTTCTGGGGTCTGGGCACCCTGTCGGCCGTCGTGCCCGCCGTGGGATGGGTGGTCGGCGCGCTGCGGAGCGGTAAGGCCGGTGTGGATCTCATCGCCGTCCTCGCGCTGGGCGGCACCCTCGCCGTCCGCGAGTACCTGGCCGGTGCCCTGATCGCCCTGATGCTCGCCACCGGCCGCACCCTCGAAGCCGCGGCCCAGCGACGCGCCTCCCACGACCTGCGCGCCCTGCTGGAGCATGCGCCCCGCTCCGCGCGCCGGCGCACCGAGGGCGGCGTCACCACGGTGCCGCTGGCCGAGGTGGCGGCCGGTGACCTGCTCGTCGTCGGGCCCGGCGAGGTCGTCCCCGTCGACGGGCGCGTGGCGAGCGCCGCCGCGCTCCTCGACGAGTCCGTGCTCACCGGTGAGGCCCTCCAGGTCGAGCGGGCCCGGGAGGAGACGGTGCGCAGCGGGGTGGTGAACGCCGGCGGCGCCTTCGAACTGCGCGCCACGGCCACCGAACAGGACAGCACCTACGCCGGGATCGTGCGGCTGGCCCGGCAGGCCGGCTCCGAGTCGGCGCCCGTCGTACGGCTCGCCGACCGCTACGCCGCCTGGTTCCTGCCCCTGTCGCTCGCTGTGGCGGGCCTGGCCTGGCTGCTCAGCGGCTCCGCCGTGCGCGCGGTCGCCGTCCTGGTGGTCGCCACCCCCTGCCCCCTGCTGCTGGCCGCCCCGGTCGCCATCGTCTCCGGTCTCTCCCGCGCGTCCCGCCTCGGCGTCGTCATCCGCGACGGCGGCGCCCTGGAGAACCTCGGCCGCGCCCGCACCCTCCTGCTGGACAAGACCGGCACCCTCACCCGCGGCCGCCCCCGCGCCCTCGACGTGAGCGCCGCACCCGGCGTCAAACCGGCCGAGGTCCTCCGCCTCGCGGCCTCGCTCGACCAGTACTCCCCCCACATCCTCGCCCGGGCCATCGTGGACACCGCCCGGGAACGCGGACTGACGCTCTCCGTCCCGACGGACGTCACCGAGGAGCCCGGCCGGGGCGCCGCCGGGAGCGTCGACGGGCACCGGGTCACCGTGGGCCGCATGGACACCGCGCCCGACCAGCCGGACTGGGCGAAGGCGGTCGACAACCGCGCCCTCCTCGACGGCGCCGCCGTCGCCTGGCTCACCGTCGACGGGCGGCGCGCCGGCGCCATCCTGCTGCGCGATCCCGTGCGCCACGACGCCCCGCGCACCCTGCGCCACCTGCGCGCGGCGGGCATCGAACGGCTGCTGATGCTCACCGGCGACCACGCCGCGCCCGCCCACGAGGTCGCCGCCGTCCTCGGCCTGGACGGCGTGCAGGCCGGACTCAGCCCCGCCGGCAAGGTCGCCGCCGTACGCGCCGAACGGGAGCGCGCCGTCACCGTGATGGTCGGCGACGGGGTCAATGACGCCCCCGCCCTCGCCGCCGCCGACATCGGCGTCGCGATGGGCGCCCATGGCTCCACCGCCTCCTCCGAAGCCGCCGACATCGTCCTGACCACCGACCGCGTCGACCGCCTCGCCGACGCCGTCACCATCGCCCAGCGGGCCCGGCGCATCGCCGTCCAGAGCGCCCTGGGCGGCATGCTGATGTCGCTGGCCGCGATGGCCGCGGCCGCCGCCGGTCTGCTGCCGCCCGCCGCCGGTGCCCTTCTCCAGGAGGGCATCGACGTCGCCGTCATCCTCAACGCCCTGCGCGCCCTGCGGGTCGACCAGGGCGCGCGGCCGGCCGTCACGCCGGCCGCCGAGGCCCTCATCCGCCGTTTCGCCGCCGAACACGACGACCTCCAGGACGTCCTGGAGGCGGTGCGCGACGCGGCCGACCGCCTCTCCGACAGCGCCGGCCCGGCGGCCCTGGCGACGGTGGAGGAGACACACCGGCTGCTGACCGAGCGGCTGCTGCCGCACGAGTACGCCGAGGAGCACGAGCTCTACCCGGCCCTCGCGCCGACGCTGGGCGGCCCCGAGGCCACCGCCACCATGAGCCGCGCCCACACCGAGATCGAACGCCTCTCCCGGCGCATCGCCACGCATCTGCGGCTGGCCCACGCGGGCGGGGGCCTCTCCCCCGGGCAACTCGACGACCTGCGCGCCAGCCTCTACGGCCTCAACACCGTGCTGCGCCTGCACTTCACGCAGGAAGAGGAGAGCTACTTCTCCCTCGCTCCGTGAACCCCGCCCCTCGCTACGGACCCGGTGCCAGGGAGATCTTCTCCGGCGAGCGCTGACGGCCCGGGCCGTCGTCATGCGGAGCGGGCGGGGCGCTCATCCGGTGGTGAGGAGCGCCCCGCCCGCGGTCGCCGTCAGAAGCGGGGGATCTGGCAGCTTGCCCAGACTCGTACCTCGGCGTCGGTGGTGCCGGGGTTTTGGAAGAAGACCTCCGAGGGCTGGCCCGGGAAGTAGAGGCTGGTGCCGGTTTCGTGGACACCGGAGGCCGGGTCGACGGCGGCTCCGCCGATGGCGGCCATTCCCTCCGGGAACGGGCAGATGAAGTTCACCTGGACCGGGTAGTTGTCCGCCCCCGCGGGGATGGTGGCGAAGACTTCGTGGATCTCGTAGAAGGGGAACACGCCGGGTCCCGGGGGACCGGGCTCACCCGGTTCGCCCTGCGGGCCTTCGGGTCCGGGCGGTCCCGGCTCGCCTGGTTCACCCTGCGGGCCGGCGGGTCCCGGTTCGCCCTGGGCTCCGGCAGGGCCTGGCTCGCCCGGTTCGCCCTGGGCTCCGGCAGGACCTGGCTGGCCCGGTTCGCCCTGCGGGCCGGCGGGGCCTGGCTCGCCGTTCTGGCCCGCGGGGCCCTCGGGGCCCTCGGGCCCCGGTACGCCCGGTACGCCTTGCTGACCCGTCGCTCCCGTTGCCCCCGTCGCCCCGGTCGCTCCCGTCGGCCCGGTCGCTCCCGTCGGCCCGGTCGCTCCCGTCGGCCCTTCCGGTCCCGCCGGGCCCACGGCCCCGGTCGCTCCCGTCGCCCCGGTCGCCCCGGTCGCCCCTGCTGGTCCCGCCGGTCCCTCCGGGCCCGCGGCCCCCGTCGCCCCGGCCGGACCCGTCGCTCCCGTCGGACCCGAGGGCCCCTCAGGGCCCGCCGGTCCCGTCGGACCCGTCGGACCCTCCGGTCCCGGTGGTCCGGCCGGGCCTGTGGGGCCTGTCGGGCCGGTCGTGCCGCCGCCGTGAGTGCCGTAGTCGCCGTCCCCGGTGCCGCCACCGGCCTTGGGGCCCGAGGTCGCGGTGGTCCGGTGGGCCGGGTCGGCGGACGCGGTGGGGGCGGCCGCGAGGGTGGTGAGGCCGGCCAGCAGGCCCGGAAGTGCTACGGACGCGGCCAGGGCGCACCACCTGCGCCTGGGGGTTCGCCCGGATTGCCTTGTCATACGTGCTCCTCTCACGGCGGCAAGGATGCACGAAAGAGGGATCAAAACTGGCTAAATAGGGCACAACGTGGCAGAAGGTGCGGCACTCGGGTGACCAGTCCCCGAAGGCCGCACCTCCCCCGAGCCCGGTCAGCTCCGGGTGAAGACGGTCACCGCCTGGGGGTCGCAGGAGGTGCCGGTGGCGGAGGTGGCGCCGGTGGCGTTCAGGACCTTGGTCCAGGTGCCGGACGGCAGGCTGACGTTGTAGGCGCTGGTGGTCGGGTTGACGACGACGATCGTGTCGTAGGTCGTCGGGGCGCCCGGGTTGGAGCTGATCCGGGCGATCACCGTCGAGCCGTCGACCTGGGTCGTCATCTGGTTGTGGACCGCGGACCAGGTCGTCAGGCGCAGGGAGGCGGTGGCTTTGCGCAGGGCGATGGCGTCGCGGTAGTAGCCGAAGACGCCCGCGTTGGTGACCTTGTCGCCCCAGTGGATCGCGTTGACGCCGTCGGGGGCGTTGTAGGAGTTCTTGGCGGTGTCGTAGTCGCCGTTCACCACCTTGGAGCGCAGGAACTCGTCGCCCTCGGCGATGACGGGGACGCCCTGCGAGGTCAGGACGGTGCCGACGGCGAGGCGGTCGATGCGGCCGGCCGTGCCGGTGGCGCCGCCGGTCGCGCCGGAGTAGGTGATCTTGTCGTAGAGGTTGAGGTTGTCGTGGATCGAGACGTAGTTCATGGTCTGGTCGGGGCGGTCGGCGAAGGCCGGTGTCCACAGGTTCGCCAGGGTCGCGGTGCTGTCGGCGTCGGTCGGTGAACCGGTCATGCCGAAGGCGATGGCCGACGGGTTGCCCGAGCCGCCCATGAAGCCCATGACGTTGTCGTTGGTGCCGCCCCGGATGGCGTCGCGGTACACGCCATTGAAGGCGCCGAAGTGGACCGGGGCCAGGGCGGGCAGAGTGCCGTAGCGGACCTTCTGCGCCTCGTTCGCGTCGCTGCCGCCGCCGTTCCACGGTTCGCCGTAGAACATCAGGTCGCGGTCGGGGTAGGTGGTCTCCAGGTAGTTCGCCCAGTCGTAGGCGTCCTTGTAGTAGTGGACGCCCGCGAGGTCGAAGCGGAAGCCGTCGACGCCGTAGTCACGGACCCAGTGTTCGAGTGAGTCCTGGATCATCCGGGCGACCATCGGGTTGCCGTCGTCGATCGAGTTGCCCGTGCCGGACAGGTCGGTCCCGGTGTAGTACTTGCCGGTGATGTTCCCGAACACGCTCTTCGTGTAGGTGTGGTTGTAGACCACGTCCATGATCACGCGAATGCCGTTCCGGTGGAACTGGTCGACCATGTCCTTGTATTCGCGGATCCGGTCCTCGGGAGCGGTGAACTGCGAGTACTGCTCCTCGGGGGTGTTGTAGTCGACGGGGTCGTACCCCCAGTTCGGCACGGTGCTGCCGAAGTCGAAGGACGGCATCAACTGGACGGCGGTGACGCCGAGTTCCTTGAGATGGTCGATGCCGGTCTTCACCCCGCCGTACGTCGTCCCGGTCTGCACCAGGCCGAGGAACTTGCCGCGCTTCGCCGCGTCGACACCGGAGCTGGGGTCGATGGTGAAGTCGTGCGCGCTCAACTCGTAGACGACCGCGTCCTCTCGGTTGACCAGGGCGGGGCGGGACGCCCAGCTTCCGGCCGACGGGTTCACGGCGGCGGTGTTCACGACGACGCCCTGGGTGGTGCCGGGCTTGACCATCTGCGCGTACGGGTCCGGTACGGCGACGCCGTTGACCTGGAACTGGTACGGCTGGTCCTTCAAGTCGCCGGAGACGACGGCCTGGTAGACGTTGGTGTAGCCGCTGAGGGTGGTCGCCGTCATGGGATGGGCGGTGCCGCCGACGGTGACCGAGACGTTCGAACTGTCCGGTGACCAGAGGCGGAACGTGGTGGCGGACGAGGTGTACAGCGCGCCCAGGGTGTTGAGCGGGGCGGTGGTCCCCTGGTTGCTCACCACGGTCATCAGGTGGGTGGCCGAGTTGTACGAGAACGTCGTGCGCGCTCCGGCGGCCGGGACGGTGAACGGGATGTCGGCACCGCCCGCCGCGCCGCCCGCGCCGTAGTTGGTGTCCCAGGACTGGCCGAGGGTGACCTTGGTGTTCCAGTTCCCGGCCGGGATGGCGGTGGTGGTGTAGGTGTAGACGCCGGTGCCGTCGGGGTCCGTCATCGTGGTGGTGGCGCAGGTGGCGGACCAGTTCGCGGAGCAGCCCAGGCCGGACTGGTAGTCACCGGCGGCGGTGACGACCGGCATCGCCGAGTTGTCGGTGACCACGTGGGTGTCGGGGTCGTAGACGAAGCTGACCCGTTCCCCGCCGGAGGGGACGGTCAGGGAGATGTTCGCGCCGCCCGGGACGCCGCCGGCCCCGTAGTTCTCGGTCCAGCCGTTGTCGATGGCGGCCTTGTAGGCGTAGCTGCCCGCGGGCAGGTTCAGCGACGCCTTCCAGCGGCCGTCGGCCTGGAGGGTCATCCGCGCCTGGGCGCAGTCGGGTTGCCAGTCGGCGGAGCAGCCGATCACGCTGTCGAAGGTGCCCGGCAGGCTGACCGCGGTCGGCGCGGCGGCGAGCGCGGGGGCGGACAGGGTGACGCTGCCGCCGCCCAGGAGGGCGACGGAGGCGGCGAGCGTCGCCGCTCGCCGGAGACCGGTACGCCGGAGGCTGGTACGGGCGAGGCCGGTTCGGCGGAGGCCGGTACGCCGGGAATCGGTGCCGGGATACGGGAACCGTATGCGCCGGAAGGGTCTGCGGCTCATGGGTTGACTGCCTCCAGGGCAGGTCACGGCACCGGCGCAGCCGGCCGCACGCGGCCCCGGCACCGGCACCTCGCGCACGGTGGACACGGCAAGGCGGGCGTGGCCCTTGCCCGAGGCGCCGCGCCCTGACCGGTGGCACGGTTGCCCCGGGCGACGACGATCGCGCCGGGCCGACGGCACGTCAAGGTGTCGTGCAAATTCTTTCTGGAACTTGCAGGAAGTTCATGCAGGGCTGTCACCGGAACTCCGTGCGACGCGGTCAGCAACAGAGGGTCTGTGCCGTTGCCTGGCGGAAATCGCCGTTTGCGAGCGCCTTGGCCGGGATCGTGAAGTACAGCGTGCCGGCGTCTCCCCAGCCCCATCCGAGGTCCGCGTCCGCGGCGAGCTGGAGGAGATGGACCGCGGGCCCGGACTCGTCGCGGTGGGAGACCTTGAGGGTGTACGAGGTGTCCGGCCAGCCGAAGGCGCAGTGGCGGCCGGCGGTGTTCCCGTCGAGATCGCCCATCGCGTCGAGGATGAGCGACGCCGCCCCCCAGTGCAGGTCCCGGTCGAACTCCACGTCCTCGTCCTCGACGTCCCAGCAGTCCGGGAGCATGGTCACCGCCGCCGCGTGGACGGGCACCGCCGGATAGCTTCTCGCCGGTCCGGGTGCCGTGGTCCCGATCGCCCGTGCCGGGTCGGCCGGCAGGACCCGGCACACCCCGGGGCCGGACGCGTCCAGGCGGCGGTAGTCGTCGTAGGGGATGTCCGGGTCGAGGTGGAAGAAGTTGAGCAGGCCGGGGCCGGCGGGCGGTCCGGCGGCCGGCCAGGGACCGAGGGCGTCGGTGTCGAGCACGGCGTGCAGGGACAGCGGGACGCCGTCGTGTTCGGGCCAGGGGGTTCCCGGCTCCAGGAGGGCGGGGCCGCCGAGCCGGCACCTTCCGGTGGCCGGGAGGTCTCCCGTCGCGCGGACCAGCTCGAAGCCGCGGCGTGCCATGGCGGCGAACTGCCGCCCGGCCTTCTCGCCGAGGCGCGCCACGCAGATGCGGCTCATGTCGGCAGGGTTCCCGAACTGCATGCCGGGATCCTCCCAGACCTGCTCCCTCAGTACCGCCCCCCCCTCAGCACCGCTCCCCCCTCAGTACCGCTCAGCCTTGGCCACCACCGGGTTCAGGTGGGGCTGGGGGGGCTGGTGGCTGATGGCGTAGACGTGGACCGTCTGTCCGGCGCGGACGTTCTCCGCGCCCACGTAGCGGGTCTCCACGACCTTGCCGTCGGCGTCGCGGAAGTCGACCTGGACGGCGAAGTCGGCCGTTCGGTCCGAGGAGTTGTGGATGTTGACGTGGGCGGCCTGGAGGTCGCCGATCTCGGCGCGGGGGATGCCGCTGAGGGAGACGTCGGAGGCGGCGTTGCCCCGGCCCTGCACCTTCGCCAGCCGCTCGTGCGCCTTCTGGTTCGCCCGTTCGGCCGCCGCCGCGACCGAGGCCTCGAACTCGTCGGCCCGCGCCGACGCGGAGGCGGCCGCGGCGGAGGCCGACGCGCGGGCCGAGGCGATGGCGGAGGAGGCGGCGGAGGAGAGGGGGGAGGGCGGGGTGCCCGTGAAGGAGGCCGTGGCGGGGGGTGAGGGTCGGGCGGTGGGGGTCGCGCCGCCGCCGTTGTTGTTGCCGCCGCCGCAGGCCGCGAGGGTCGCGGTGCCCGCGGTGGCCAGCGCCGCGGCGGCGGCCACGCTCGCGCTCCGGTACCGCAGCCGTCGTCCGCCCCTCGGCGCGCCGCTACCCATGGCATCCGTTCCCTTCCGGCCGATCCCTTCCGGCCGCTCCATCGATGTCCGGTTGATCCGTGATCGTCCGGTTAACGCCTCATGCTGCCCCACGGGTGGCACTCACGCGACCGGGACGTGGGGGGCGGGGGACGGCGGATCGGCAGGGGACGACAGATCGGCGGAAGACGGCGGATCGGCGAGCCCCCGCTCCGGGGCACCGCCACCGGCAAGGTCATCTGGACGGAGCGGCCCCTTCCACCGCCGCCGGTGCGGGAGCGTGCCCCGGACGGGGCGTACGACGGCCCGCGACGGCCAGGACCAGGGTCACCGCCACGGATCCCGCCGCCATCAGGGTCATCCCGGTGGCCGGGGTGGTGAGCTGGGCCACCGCGCCCGCCGCCGCCGCGCTCACGCCCTGCATGGTCAGCATCCCGGACGAGTGCAACCCGAGGGCCTGGCCCGCGAGTTCGCCGGGGGTGAGGTCCATCAGCCGCTCCTGCTGAACGAGGCTCGCGCCGAAGCCGACGGAGGCGAGCGTCACGCACACGGCGGCCAGCGGCAACGGCGGGTGCGCGCTGAAAACCAGGTAGGGCACCGCCAGGACGAGCAGCAGGGGGGTGGCCAGCCTGCGGCGCACGGGGGGCGGCACCAGCCGGCCCACCGTGACGTCCCCGGCGAGCATCCCGACCGCCCCGCAGGCGAACAGGGTCCCGGCCGCGTGCGGGGCGTACGAGACGTACAGGGACTCGCAGCCGACGACCATGCCGTTGGGGAGCCACAGGCCCAGGTAGGTCAGGCGGCGCGAACGGTCCGACCAGAGCAGGGAGTTGGCCCGCCAGGTGGCCGAGGCGGAGGGGCGGCCCGCGGTCCGGGGCGGGCGGGCGGTCAGGCCGAGGCGCAGGGCGAGCCCGGCCGTCAGGTACAGGGCCGCGGACAGGAGCAGGCACACGCGTGGCGACAGCGCGGCCAGCAGGGCGCCGCCGGTGGCGAAACCGGCGATCTGCATCAGCCCGCTCATCATGTTGAACAGCGAACGCCCCGGCAGATAGCCGTCCTTGGTGAGGATCTCGTTCAGCAGGCCCCAGCGGACCCCGCCGCCGAGCGAGGCCACCAGGCCCAGCACGAGGAGCACGGCGAAGAGCGCGCCGACCGGCAGACCCGGCAGCGCCTGGAGCGCCGTGCCGGCCGCGAAGACGAGCGCGATCGCCGACAGGGCCGCGCGGGGCGGCAGCCGGTCGGCGCCGGACAACAGGACGGTGGCGCCGAGCACTTGGGCGAGCATGGGGCCGAACATGCTCACCGCCGACAGCAGCGGGGAGCCGGTGGCCCGGTAGACGAGCGTGCCGAGGGCGAGGCCGCCGACGGTCTGGGCCGCCGTCTGCGCGGCCGAGCCGAGGAAGAGCGGGGTGAACTCCGGGGTGCGGAACAGGGATCGGTAGCCGTTCATGCGGGGGAGTCTCGGGCGCGCGGGGGCGGTCCGGTTACTGTTTCGCGGCAGCGCGAAAGGTCGTACGACGGTCGTACGACGGGGAAGGGTCCGGGGGAGCCATGGGCTGGTGGGAACTCAACGCGGACACGCTCGCGCGCAGCCGGTTCGTGGTCTCGCCGCTCGCGGAGACGTTCGCGCGGCTGAAGCTGCTGCACGCGGGCGACGCGGCGCATCCCGGCGAGCGGGAGTGGCTGCGGGCCCGGCTGCCCGGTTACCGGGCCCTGCTGGCCGCCGACCCGGTGACGGACCGGCTGGTGCGGGCGGGCCTCGGCCGGGACTGGATCGCGGATTTCCTCACCCCCACACCGCGCGCCCAGGAGGACTTCGCCGAGGAGGTCGCCCGGGTGCGGTCGGTCGCGCCGGACCTGGCCCGCGCGCAGTTGCGCACCTCCCTCGCCGGTCCGCTGCCCGCCGTGCTGGACCGCGACGACCTGCCCGAGCGGGCGGCGGCGCTCCTGGAGTGGGTGTGGCGGGAGACCGTACGGCCGTCCTGGGGGCGGCTGCGGCGGGTGCTGGAGGCGGATGTGGCCGCGCGGACCGCGCAGGCCGGACGGGGCGGCTGGGTGAGCGTGCTGGACTCGCTGCGGCCCGGCCGCACCCGGTGGCTCGGGCAGAACCGGCTCCAGATCAACCTCCACGCCTACCCGCCCCGCGAGATCTCCGGCGCCGAGCTGCTCTTCGTGCCGGTCACCCCGCAGCGGCACGGCTGGGTGTCCTGGGACGACGGGGAGCGGTACGCCCTGGTCTACCCCTGCGCCGGCGCCCTGGCCGACACCGGCGGCCACCCCGCCCCGGCCGCGCTCGGCGCCCTGCTCGGGCCGGCCCGCGCGGGGGTGCTGGTCCTCCTCGGCTCGCCCATGAGCACCAGCCAGCTGACGGCGGTGACGGGGCAGGGGCTGGGATCGGTCGGGCGGCATCTGAAGGTGCTGAGGGAGGCGGGCCTGGTGGAGCGCCGCAGGACGGGGCGCTCGGTGCTCTACGGCCGGACACCGGCCGGCGACGTGGTGGTGGAGGCGGCCTCGCCCTGGGCGGCGGGGTGAAGGCAGCGCCCCGGAAAGGCGCCGGCCGCATACCATCGCGCCCATGACCACTGTGCTGAACACAGAGATCGGCGCCCTCACCGGCGGCGCCGCGAACCTGCCGCAGTACGCCGGCAAGGCCGTACTCATCGTGAACGTGGCCTCCAAGTGCGGCCTGACCCCCCAGTACGCGGGCCTGGAGAAGCTTCAGGAGCAGTACGCCGAGCGCGGCTTCACCGTGCTGGGCGTGCCCTGCAACCAGTTCCTCGGCCAGGAGCCGGGCAGCGCCGAGGAGATCGCCGAGTTCTGCTCGTCGACGTACGGCGTGACCTTCCCGCTGACCGAGAAGGTGGAGGTGAACGGCGCGAACCGGCACCCCCTGTACGAGCGCCTGGTGGACTTCGCGGACGCGGAGGGCCACAGCGGCGACATCCGCTGGAACTTCGAGAAGTTCCTGATCGGCCGGGACGGCGCCGTCGTCGCCCGGTTCTCGCCGCGGACCGAGCCGGACGCGGCGGAGGTCGTCGCCGCGATCGAGGCCCAACTCGGCTGACGCCGCTTGACCTTGTCCCTGGGGCAGGGCGGAGCGTCCATGTCGCCGGGCGGAAAGGAACCGCCCGGCGACGGAGGATGACATCGGTGCACGAGGATCTGCTCACCATCGGCGCGTTCGCCGCGCGGGCCCGGCTGTCCGCCAAGGCCCTGCGGCTGTACGACCGCCTCGGGCTGCTCGCCCCGGCGTACGTCGACGAGTCGAGCGGCTACCGCTACTACCGTGCCGATCAGGCCGAACGCGCCCGTCTGGTGGCCCTGTTGAGGCAGCTGGACATGCCACTGGCCGTGATCGCCGGGGTGGTCGGGGCCGAGGGCGCCGAGGCGGCCCGGCTGCTGGCCGCCTACTGGGCGGACGTGGAGGCCCGGCTGGCCGAGCAGCGGACCCTCGTCGAGTACCTCCGTGGACGACTGTCGGGCAGGAGTGACGAGATGTACGGGAAGTTCACGGTCGAGACGGTGGACGTGCCGGCGCGGGTGGTGCTCACCGAGTCGCGGCACATGCTGGCGAACGAGTTGCCGGCCTGGCTCGGCGCCTCGCAGAGCCGACTGGAGGCGGCCGCGCGGGAGTGCGGGGGCGTCGCCGGGGCGCCGTTCGTGATCTACCACGCCGAGGTGTCGATGGAGAGCGACGGGCCCGCCGAGGTCTGTGTGCCGGTGACCGACGAGGCGGCGGCGCGGGCCTGGGCGGCGCGGCACGGGCGGCCCCGGGAGACCGGGGTGCGGGTGGAGCCGGCGGCCCGGCTGGCGTACACCCGGATCACCAAGGCGCAGGTGGCGTATCCGCAGATCCTCGCCGCGTTCGAGGCGGTGGCTCAGTGGCTGGCGCGGGAGGGCCTGGAGATGGCCGGGCCCAGCCGGGAGATCTACTTCGCGGACTGGGTGACGGCCGGGCCCGAGGACCCGGTGTGCGACGTGGCGTTCCCGGTGCGGGAGCGCTGACACGACCGAGCCCTCTCGGCAAGGACGGCGACTGGTCGAGAGGGCTCTTGGTGATGCGTGTGCGGTTGTGATCCTCGGGCGAAGGGTCAGGGACGAGTCCCTTACGCCTTGACCGAGGCCACGAAGGCGTTCCACGCGTCGGCGGGGAAGGCCAGGACCGGACCCTCGGCGACCTTGGAGTCACGGACGGCCAGCTCGGCGGCGGCGGGTGACTTGACCTCCACGCAGGCGCCGTTGCCCGCGGAGTAGGAGGACTTCAGCCACGTCTCCGAAGCGCCCTGAATCAGTGCCATGTCCACTCCTGTGTGCGAGTTTGCGATAGTGCGGTTCACGCCAACCCGATGTCCCGATTGGCGTGATCGACGCTACCGGGCAACTGCCGTCGCCGGAGGGCGCGTTCACTCGACCGGATGGCGATTCCAAGCGTGCCTTCCACGGGAACGCACTCACCGTGTAGGATCACGCGCCCTCCGCGGCCGGGCCTTACTCCGCGAACGTTTTCGCCATCTTGTCGATGATTTGCCGGGATGCGTCCACATTGAGGGACTGGGCCCGCAGGTGCTCGTACATCACGGCGTACTTCTGCACGTCCTGGGCCTTCTCCAGGTAGAGGTCGCTGGTGACGCCCTCCAGGTAGACCACGCTGGAGTCGGCGGCGTCGGCGAACTCCAGGATCGCGTACTGACCGTTGAGCCCCGGGTGCGCGCCCACCTCGAACGGCAGGATCTGCACGGTGACATGGGGCAGCTCGGAGAGTTCGAGCAGGTGCTCAAGCTGCTCGCGCATCACCAGTTTGCTGCCGACCACCCGGTGCAGCGCCGCCTCGTCCAGGACGACCCAGAGCCGCAGCGGGTTCGTCTCGCCGGTGATCCGGTCCTGGCGGCGCATGCGCACGTCCACGCGCTTCCCGATCTCCGCGGCCGACGACTCGGGCAACGCGCCCCGCACCAGCGCCTCGGCGTACGCCGGGGTCTGGAGCAGGCCCGTGACGATCTGGGGCTCGTAGACCCGCAGCGACTCGGCGTCGGTCTCCAGGCCGATGTACACGCTGTACGGGATGTCCCCGAAGGTGTGCCACCAGCCCTGCTGCCGCGAGTCGCGGGCCATCTCCATCAGCGAGTCCACGACGCGCTGGTCCTCGACCTCGTAGACGCCGCACAGGTCGCGCACGTCGCGCTGGCTGATGCTGCGGCGGCCGTTCTCCAGACGGCTGATCTTCGACTGGGACACGAGCAGGCGATCGGCGACCTCCTCGGCCGTCATGTTCTTCTGCTCGCGGAGTTTTCGAAGCTCCTGGCCCAGCCGGCGCCGCCTTACGGTGGGATTGACATTGGACGCCACGGGACGCGCACCTCCGGCTGCTGCCTGTACTGACACTTTCCGTATCTGCTGCTGAGCAGATTGCCACCAACGCGCTTGTCAGCGCTGGGAAATGGTGGATATGCGGCACGCGTACGCGTCCGCTCGCGCGCCAGTTCGTGCGGGCTCCTCCGCGCGGGCTCCGCGGCGCACGCGTCCGTCCGGACACGCCCGAGCGGGGTGGCGGGACCCGGAGGTCTCGCCACCCCGCTCGGGCCTGCGGCTCCCGAACCGGGCCTGTGGGGACGGTTGTCGCGGCGCGGTGACCGGCCAGGTGACGGATCAGTGGGCCACGGCACGGGCCATGGACCCGTGATGCGGCTGCATCGGCACCCCGCGCGCGGGTTCGGCCGCGGGCCGGGCTCCCGGCGCCGCCGGGCGGCCCGCCGGGGCCGGAGCGCGGCGCGGCTGTGCGGCCGCGCCGTTCTGCACGTCCATCACGGCGTGCGCGACGAGCCCGCCCATCGGATCGTGCCGGATCAGATCCCGCAGCCGGGAACGGGACGATCGGCCCTCGTTGCCCGGATACAGGTGCTTGCCGAGCCCGACGGCGTGCGCCAGGGCGGCGAGCGCCGCGGTCCGCGGGTCCGGCGGCACGCCGGTGCGGATCGCCGAGTCCAGCCGGGAACGGATCTCCCGGCTGATGGCCGTCTCCGTCGCCTGGTAGCGCGTCGTCGGCAGCACCCCGCACATCTGGCCCGGCACGGCGGCGACCATGCCGCACCGCTCCAGATGCGAGAGGTAGATCTGGCGCAGCCCCAGCCGGGGCCCGCCGATCCAGTGGACGGCGCGTACCGGAGCGCCGCGCCTTCGCAGCAACTCCAACGCGCAGTCCAGAGTTGGATCTCCTGTCGGCCGTGGCACCACCACGGCGATACGATCCCCGTCTGGGGCTATCCGTCCGGCCAGCGCCAGCTCCACTAGCTGTGCACCGGCCAGACCGAGGTCGAGCGACTGCGGCTGCGCAGTGGTACCCGTGGTCGGGTCCAGTGCCAGCAGCAGAAGCTCCTCCGGAAGTGTTCTGCGGCTCCTGCCCATCCATGCCTCCCCGCGTGGATGAATGACAGGGTGACCCCTCTCACATTGGTCTGTCGAGGGTGCGTGACCGGTTCGTAAGGGAACCGGTAGGTATGTCGTTCTCGTCTACCGCAGGGGCCAAGTCCTCACACGGGACACTGGTACATGGTTCGGACAGGGCGCGCGCGTGGGCGTGCGGCGCATGAGGAGGCATCGGTGGCGGGCGAGTCCCCCGACAGGTCGAAGCAGCGTGAGTCGTCGGCGGAAGCGACGTCGGGGAACGCGGATTCGGTTCCCGAGGCCCGCGATCCCCGCCTCGCGGTGAGCCGGGGGGCGGGTGGCTCCGCGAGTGGCTCCGCGGGTGGCTCCGCGGGTGGCTCCGCGGGTGGCTCCGCCGGGGAAAAGGATTCCTCGAAGGGCGGCACGGACACCGCGACGAAGGTCCTCCGGACGCCGGTGGTCGAGGAGGACACGGCCCTTCGGAACGCGGTCTCGGCGTGGGTACGTGACGCAGGGGAGCCGGCGGACGCCGGGGCGGCGGAGGAGCAGGACGGTACGGACGCGGAGGATGCGGCGGAGGCCGGGGCGATAAGCGACGGGGCGGCGAGCGACACGGACGCGGGCGAGCAGGCCGACCCGACGGCCGCCGCCGGGGAGAAGGCTTCCGCGAAGCCGGACGAGGCCGCCGCCGACACCGGGGCCAACACCGACGCGGTCGCAAAGGCGGACGCCGATGACGACGTCAACGCCCCGAAGACGGACGCCGGTTCCGCCGCGAAGAGCGACCCGGCACCGACGGACGACAAGACGGACGCGGTGGCGGAGGCGGTCGCGGAGGCAGGGGCGGACGCGGACAGCGAGTCCGACGCGGGCGCGGAAGCAGCCACCGACGCGGCTGAAGGCCCGGAGGCGGACACCAACGCCGACACGGGGGCGGAGACTCCGGCGGACGGCGCGGACGCCGAGGCCGACACCCGCCCCGCGTCCTCCACAGACACCGAGGCAGCCACCGGCACGGACGGCAAGCCCGACACGGGCGCCGAGACCCCGGCAGACGGCCCGAACGCGGACGCCGAGGCCGACACCCGCCCCGCGTCCTCCACAGACACCGAGACGGCCACCGGCACGGACGGCAAGCCCGACACGGGCGCCGAGACCCCGGCAGACGGCCCGAACGCGGACGCCGAGGCCGACACCCGCCCCGCGTCCTCCG
>NZ_JBEZND010000008.1:233807-269585 GCF_040706415.1 Streptomyces sp. NPDC048106
TCCACAGACACCGAGACGGCCACCGACGCGGACGGCGAGCCCGACACGGGCGCCGAGACCCCGGCAGACGGCCCAACCGCGGACGCCGAGGCCGACACCCGCCCCGCGTCCTCCACAGACACCGAGACGGCCACCGACGCGGACGGCAAGCCCGACACGGGCGCCGAGACCCCGGCAGACGGCCCGAACGCGGACACGGAAGCCGAGACCCGCCCCGCTGCCTCAGCGGGCGCTGAGGCAGCCCCCGACGCGGCTGAAGGCCCGAACGAGGACGCCGACGCCGACACGAAGGCCGAGACCCCGGCGGACGAGGCGGACGCCGAGGCGGCAGGCGAAGACCCCAAGGCGGACGCCGGCAAGGAAGCCGACGCCGAGCAGGAGAACCCGGCGAAGGGCGCGGGCGCGAACGCGGACGCCGGGGTCGATCAGCCGACCACCGTCTTCAAGGCCGTACGCCCCAAGACCCCCCAGGTCGACCAGCCCACCACCATGCTGAAGGTCGGCAAGCCGAAGCCGGCCGAGTCCGACCCCGAGCGCACCAGCAAGTTCGTCGCGCTCAAGAACGACGTGGCGCAGCAGCCGAAGGCCCGGCCGGCCGACGAGACCGCCGTCGTCCCCCGGCTCGGCCCCGAGCGCACCACGCAGCAGCCCCTGCCGCCCAAGCCCCCGCTCGACCTCCTCGCGGAGCTGACGAACACACCCCCGCCCCCGGCGACCCCGGCCCGCACCCTCCTGCGGCGGGTCAAGATCTGGACCCCCCTGGTCATCCTGCTGGCGATCGTCTTCGCGGTCGTGCAGACGCTGCGCCCCATCCCGGCCCCCACGCTCGCGCTCACCGCGAAGGACACCTACACCTTCGACGGCGGCCAGGTGAACCTGCCGTGGCCGACCGAGGGCCAGGGCTGGATGGACGGCGACGGCATCGGCACGATGGGGAGCTTCGGCAAGCAGACCCCCGTCGCCATCGGCTCGGTCGCCAAGACGATGACCGCGTACATCATCCTGCGCGACCACCCGCTGAAGCCGGGTCAGGAGGGCCCGAAGATCAAGGTGGACGCCCTGGCGGAGAAGGAGGGCGGCTACGACAAGAGCGACGAGTCCACCCTCAACACCGTCCACGCCGGCGACTTCCTCACCGAGAAGCAGGCGCTGTCGGCCGTCATGATCCCCTCCGCCAACAACATCGCCCGGCTGCTGGCCCGCTGGGACGGGGGCTCGGAGGCGGCGTTCGTGAAGAAGATGAACGCCACCGCCAAGGAGCTGGGGATGACCGGTACGACGTACACCGACCCCTCGGGCCTGAAGGAGACCACCGTCTCCACCGCCCAGGACCAGGTGCGCCTCGGCCGCGCGGTGGTCAAGATCCCCGCCCTGGTCGCCATCACCAGCGCCGCGAGCTGGACCGACCCCACCGGCCACAACTGGCCGAACTACAACTCGCTCCCCTACTGGATCGGCGCGATCGGCATCAAGACCGGCACCACCACCGCGGCCGGCGGCAACCTCCTGTTCGCCGCCCGCAAGAAGGTCGGCGGCCAGACGGTGACCGTCGTCGGCGCGATCCTCGGCCAGCACAAGCCGTCGATCCTGGAGACGGTCAACGAGGTCAGCAAGACCGCGCTGCTCGGCGCCGAGCACGCGCTGACCTCGGCGAAGATCCTCAAGAAGGGTGACGTGGTCGGCTACGTGGACGACCAGCTCGGCGGGCGGACCCCGATCGTGGTCACGCGGGACGTCACCGCGGTCGGCTGGTCGGGCCTGAAGGTCGAACTGTCCTTCGCCTCCGACACCGTCCCGCACACGGCGAAGGCCGGCACCGAGGTCGGCACGCTCACGGTGGGCGACGGCACCACGGCCGGCGTGAAGGTCCCGGTGGCCCTCCAGCAGGACCTGGCCGCGCCCGGCTTCGGCGCGAAGCTCACCCGCATCGGCTGAACACACGCCCCCGCGCACCCCGTCACGGCACCCCACCCGGGAGCCCCGTGGCGGGGTGCGTGCTAGCGTCACGAATCGGGCAGGTCGCCGGTTCCCGGGACACGGCCACGAACTGGACGAGAACAGAAGACGGGACACGGGGAGTGCCTTCAGGTGGCCACTGCGGAGCCGACACGCGCCGACGACGCCGAACCGGGCCCGGGAAGCGGCCCACGAATACGCCTGTCCACGCCTGACGCGGACACCGGCGCGAAGGGCCGTACGAGCGGCCGTACGGGTGGCGGCGCACCCGGCGGCCGGTTCGCGCGCTTCCTCGCCCCCCTCGAACCCCTCCGCGTCCGCATGCTGCGCCACCCCGTCCTGTGGGTGACCGCGCTCGCGGGCGTGCTGCACATCATCTGGTTCTTCACGTTCGCGAACAGCGGCGGCGACCTCGCGGCGCAGGACGCGTGGGCGGAGTTCGTCGGCCGGCACCCGGACTCGGCGTACAACCTCGCCTGGTACGGGGGCATGCACCCGGTGTCGTACAGCGTGGTGTCGCCGTATCTGATGGCGGTGCTCGGCGTCCGTACGACGATGATGATCTCCGGGACGGTGTCGGCGGGCCTGCTGACCCTGATCCTGATCCGCAGCCGGGCCGTGAAGAACCCCCTGTGGGCCTCGCTCGCCGGGGTCTTCGCGCTGCTGTGCAACGCGCTGTCGGGCCGGGTGACCTTCGGGCTCGGCACGATGATCGCGCTCGGCGCGGTGGCGGCGGTGTTCTGCTGGCCGTACCGGTGGCGGCGCAGACGCTGGGCGAAGGCGGCGGTGGCGGCACCGCTGGCCGGTCTGTCCACCATGGCCTCGCCGGTCTCCGGGCTGTTCGTCGGCCTGGTCGCGGTCGCGCTGTTCCTCCAGAAGCGACGGCCGGGGGCGTGGGCGCTCGGGCTGGCCCCGGCGGCGGTGGTGGCCGCGTCGTACTTCCTCTTCCCCTTCTCCGGCACCCAGCCGATGACGATCGGCTCGGTGAGCCTGCCGCTGGCCTACGGCCTGCTGTGCCTGTTCCTGGTGCCGAAGGAGTGGATCACGGTCCGGCTGACGGCCGCCGTCTACAGCCTCATGGTCGTGGCGGTGTGGTTGGTCAGCTCGCAGATCGGTTCGAACATCTCGCGGCTGCCGATGCTGATCGCGGGGGCGACGCTGATCGCGGCGCTGCCGTTCACGGTGCCGAAGTCGCGGAAGTGGTACACGATCGTGGTGGCGTTCCTGGGGTTCGTCGGGTGGATCGGCTACAAGTCGGTGGACGACATCATGCACACGACCCCGACCGCGTCCTGGGCGCACGAGCTGGCGCCGCTGGTCAACCAGTTGCAGAAGGTCGGCGCGGAGCGGGGGCGCGTCGAGGTGGTACCGGCGCGTTCGCACCGCGAGGCCTCCGCGCTCGCGCCGTACGTCAACCTGGCGCGCGGCTGGAACCGGCAGGCCGACATGGAGCGCAACCCGCTCTTCTACGACGACACGCTCAACTCGGCGAACTACCACGAGTGGCTCCAGCGGTGGGCCGTGCACTTCGTGGTACTGCCGAAGGACAACCCGGACGGGGACGGCGGCGAACGCGAACGCGAGCTGCTTCAGCGCGGGATGCCGTACCTGACGCAGGTCTGGGGCGACGCCAACTGGCAGCTGTTCCAGGTGACCGACGCGACCCCGCTGGCCGAGCCGAACGCGGTGGTGGACCGGGCCGAGCAGGGCGAGATGACCCTGGACGTGCGCAAGCCCGGCCGCATCCTGATCCGGATCCCCTACTCCCCCTGGCTCAGCGTGGTCGACGCCCACGGCAAGAGCCTGAAGGCCCCGCAGGAGGTCCCCTCGGCGCCGGGCACGGAGAAGACGTACCGCAACCTCAACGGCTGCCTCATGGAGACCCCGCAGGACGCGAACGGCGACAAGTGGACGATGCTGCTCGCTCCCCGCGCCGGCACGTACCGCCTGGCGGCGCCGTACCAGCTCCCCCGGGGGACGCCGTGTCCCGATGCCCTGAAGCAGGGCAACTGATCCGACCTCCGCGCACCCGCGCTCATTTTTCTCAGTTTTCCTCACAGAGAGGGCTATGCTGAGGTAATGAGCAAAGACGTCTCCGTGGACGATGCCACGTTCGCCCAGATCATGCTGCTCGCCCGCGCCTGGGAGGTACCGCCCGGCGAGGCGGTGCGCAGACTGATCGAGCACTTCCAGCAGCCGGCCCCGGCGGTACGGGCCGGTTCGGGGGGCGAGGGGGACGTGGCGGTCCACGCGCTCTACGGCGGCGAACGGATCGAGGGCGCCTACGACCCCGCCTCCGGCGCCCTCACCATCACCGGCGGTCCGGCGGCGGGGCACTACCGCACCCCCAGCGGGGCCGCCAGTGCCGTGCTCCAGGCCGTGAACCCGCATGTGAAGCCCAACCGCAACGGGTGGAGCTTCTGGACGGTCACGGAGACGGGGAAGCTCCTGCAGACGCTGCGCCGACCGTGATTCTCATGCCTCATACTTGCTCTCATGGAGAGCAGCGAGCTACCGTGGTGTGCCGCCCGTCGGTGACGTGCCGTCGGGCGTCACGGAGGAGAGCCGTACGTGCACAACGATCGTGAGCCGCTGCTGAGCGAGCGGTCCGCCCTGATCTTCACCCTGGCCGGACTCGCGGGCGTCGGGGCGGGGATCCTCACCGCGTGGAAGGGCGGCGGCCCGGCGGCCGCGGTCCTCGTCGGGGCCGCCGCCTTCGGCTCTGCCACCTACTTCTTCCGCTCCATCATCGCGTGACGGCCCGGCCCGGCGTCCTGACGTGAGGGGCCGGAGGGCCTGTCGCGGGCGGTTATCCGGGGGCCTGCCGCGGGCGGTTATCTCGGGTACCGCGCCAGCCACCCCGGTGCCGAGCCCGCCGGGCCGTGCAGGGCCGGGCCCTGGGTCATCTCCATGGCGAAGTCGTCGGCCAGTTCGAGGATCGTGGGGCGGCCTTCCAGTTCGGCGAGCCAGGCCGGGGGGAGGGCCGTTTCGCCGTGGAGGGCGCCGAGGAGAGCGCCGGTGAGGGCGCCCGCGGCGGCGGAGGGGCCGCTCTGGTTGACGGCGAGGCACAGGCCGTGCCGTACGTCCTCGCCGACCAGGGCGCAGTAGACCGCGGCCGCGAGCAGGCCGTCGGCCGCGCCGTCGCCGGTCAGTTCCTCCACCCGCGCGGGGCTCGGCATGCCCTGGCGTACCGCGCCGAGCGCATGCTGGAGGGCGTCGGAGACCGGCTGGTGGCCGGGGCGCACGGAGAGCAGGGCGAGAGCATGCTGCACGGCGCCGTCCAGACTCTCCCCGCGGGCCAGTCCGTGCACGATCACGGCGTACGCGCCCGCCGACAGACAGCCGACGGGGTGGCCGTGGGTCTGCGCCGCGCATTCCACCGCGAGCTGTACGACGAGTTGGGGCTCCCAGCCGACCAGCAGCCCGAAGGGCGCCGAACGCGCGACCGCCTCCGGCCCCCGCTCGGCCGGGTTCTTGGGCTTCTCCAGCGTGCCCATGGTCTCGTCGCCGAACCCGATGAGCAGCGGCCGCGTGGGCCCCCGGCGCGCGTACAGCCACTCCTCGCGGGCCAGCCAGCCGTCCTCCTCGCGGCGCTCGTCCGGCCCCCAGTCCCGCTGGGTGGCGGCCCACCGCAGATACGCCCGGTGCAGATCGGTCGGCGGATGCCACGCGCCGGTGTCGCGGCGCACCTGGGCGCGGATCAGCCCGTCCACGCTGAACAGGGTCAGCTGGGTGTGGTGGGTGATGGTGCCGCGCCGCCCGTGCCCGGCGGCGAGGTCGAGCAGCCCCTCGGGCCCGTGGGCCGCGCGGATCTGTTCCAGCGTGAGCGCGTCGGCGGGCCCGCCGAGAGCGTCGCCCACGGCTGCCCCCAGCAGGGTGCCGCGCACCCTGCTGCGAAAGTCCTGCTGCTCGGCACGGCCCCAGACGGCACCGGTCGTCGTAGCCACCCAGACCCTCCTCAGGCACCGCCCGCCCGTACGACGGTCCGCACTCTAATCGACCGCGAAGACCCGGCTCGGCGCGCCAGGGCGACCCTCACGGGTCGTTCACGTCCGCCGACGACCGCTTCGGCACCGTCCGCTCTGGCTAGACTGCGGCACCTTGATCTTGCTGGGGGGAAGACGTGGTATCAACCGCCACCGTGGCCCGGTTCCTGACCGGTGTCCTGGTCATGGCGTCGGCCGTGGCCTGCACGAGCAACGCCCAACCCGTCCGCGCGCACCAGGCCAAACCCCTCCGGCCGATGTCCGCGGCAGAGCTGCGCACGCATCTGCTGCCCGCCGTCCTGCCGAGAGGCTGGACTTCCGAGGCCGATCCGGCGGATCCGGGGGCGGGCAGTCCCGCGAAGGGCATGCCCGACTGTGGTGTCATGGACGGCGGAGACATGGCGGACACGGCGGCCAAGGCCGCGGTGGCGACCGCGACGGCCTCGTTCAGCGGAGGACACAGCTCCGGGGGCGGTGTCTTGGCCGGCGGCGAGACCTTGTACTCGTTCTCCGGAAACGGCGCCGCCCAAGCGATGCACCGCATACGCCGGCTGGCGGTCGAGTGCGCGAAGGTCGTCACGCCTGGCATACCGACGCTCGAAGTGCCCGACTCCACGAGTCGGTTCACCGCCGCCCCCGGGCCCCACCTCGGTGATGACAGCATCCGGATACGGGCCAGCGTGTTCTACAGCGACCGCCCCAAGGACATCCGGTACGACGACGCGATGGTCGTCCGCGAAGGCAACACCCTCATTCTCCTGCGGTGCGTCCCATCGACCCAGACCGACGTGGACACGATCCTGTCGTTCATCCCCGAAGCCGACGCGCAGGTGCGTTCGCGGCATCCGGCACCGGTGGGCGAAGCCCTCGGGTCCGGTAGCCGCCTCTAGCGGGCGAACTTCAGCGGGAGTGGGGGCTTAAATCGGCGTGGCGGAGCCGGCTCAGCCGTACCGGGACCCTCGGTCGAAAGGCCGCCCCACCTTGACGGCATCGCGACCGAGCGCCGCCAGTTCGGCCGCGAGGCGCTCGACTTCCGCGACCACCCCGGGTGGCAGGCCACCCGTGATGTACTCCGCGCTCGGGTTGTAGTCCCAAGCCCAGTCCGTCACAGTCCGGCCTCCGCCTCGGCTGCCGCGCGGATCGCTTGGATCTCGGTGATGGCGAGCGTCGGGTCCTGCTCCCCGGCGTCCACGATGACTTCCAGCTCTCGCAGGCGGGCCGCCCGGTGAGGGTGCCGCTCGATGGCGACGAACACGGCCCACGAGTGCACGAAGGCGCGCAACGGAGCAAGACTCTGAGTCTGTTGGGCATTGGTCGTGGCTTCGAAGAGGTGCTGGGTGAGTGCGGGAATCCGGCTCGGGGCGATACGCGTCACCGCTGCCCGCAGCGCGTCCGGGGTCAGCTCGGGCATGGGGATGAGCGGTCCGTACGGGCCGTCGGTCTGGGCGCTCACGGTGGCCTTCCGGTGCGGATGGGGCGGTCCTCGTACGGTACCGGTGGAACCGGCGGTACGACGGTGACGCGGCGCTCGTCGCCGGTCCCGCTCCCATCCTCATGCCGCCTCAGCGGACGAGCGGCAGTCGCGGCAGCGGCCCGGTTGTGGGGAGCGGAAGGCGCGGTCGCAGCCGTCGCAGTTCTGGAGGGGGGCCGGGCGGGGAGTGGGGGTCTGCGGCGGTGGGACCGGGAGGGCCGGTGGGAGCTGGGTGGCGAGGCGGTGGGAGAGGAGGGCCGCAGGGTGCTTGATCGGGTCCTGCGGGAGGCCGGACGTCAGTGCGTGAGTGACCGCCGTCGGCGACACGCCCCGCTCCAGCCATTCGGTGACGGCCGGGACGAGGCGGTGCACGTCCCGTTCCGTCAGCAGCAGCCGTGGGTCGCTGGCCCGCAGGCCGGCCAGGAGGTCGGCCGCCGGGGTACGCCGGTGCGGTGCCGGAGGCGGCACGGACTCAGCCACAGACGTGGGCTCGGGCGGAGCCGCCGGCTTGTGCTCAGGTTCGGCGAGTGGCGCGGCCGCCGCTCGCACCGCGCTGCGGGGCTTGTTGTACGAGATCGCCCGGGTCCTCACTTGCGCCCCGATTGAAGACGCTCCGTTGCTGAGACCGTAGTCAGGTCTTAGCAATCCGGACGTTTCCGCCCGGAAGGTCCGTCTCGTCACCAGAGCGTGAGGGCTTCGGCTTGAGTACGGTCTCTCGCTTCCGTCTGCCGCTGGTGCGGCAGGGTTGCGCCACCTGCCCGCCCCGCCTCCGCCTTGCGGCGAGGGCGGGTGGTGCGGGTCTTCTGGTCGGCTCCACGAGGCTTCGACACCGCTTGGGTGTCCTGGTCTCCGGCCACTCCGGTACCAGTTGTTGCGGCTGCCGCGAGCGCGGCGAGGTTGAGTGCGGCGTTGTCGTCCCGGTCGATGACCAGGCCGCAGGCATCGCACTGGTAGGTCCTCACGTGCAGCGGCAGTTTGGCTTTCACCACGCCGCACCCGGAACAGGTCTTCGAGGAGGGGTACCAGCGGTCTGCCGCGATGGTGCGGGTGGCGTGGCGCTGGCGGGTCTTGCAGGTGAGCTGGCGGCGGATCTCCCCGAAGCCGGCGTCGGCGATCCTTCGCGCGAGACGCCGGTTACGGAGCATCCCGGCGACGTTGAGGTCTTCGACCACGACCGTGCCGTACTCGGCCGCCACGGCGGTGGTGAGCTTGTGCAGAGCGTCCGCGCGGAGGCTGGCCACCCGGTGATGCACCTTGTTGCGGGCGGCGTCGGCCTTCTCCCACCGCTTCGACGGCTTTTGCCCGGTCCGCCGGTCGGGGCCCTGGCGTCGGGAGACGACGCGACAGGCGCGGCGCAGCTGCTTGCGTGCACGGTCGTAGTGCCCGGGATTGGCGATGGTGCGGATCTCGCCGGTGCTGTCGGCCATGACCGCGAGGGTCTTCACCCCCAAGTCGATGCCGGCCGCCGCGTGCGGCCGCGCCACGCGTTCGAGGTCCCGCTTGACCTCGGCCTGGAACGAGACGAACCAGCGTCCGTGCTCGTGCCGCACGCTCGCGGACAGGATCCGGGCCGTTGCGGCCCGGGCGCGGGCGAGAAGCTTCACCGTGGGCTCGTGGGTGCGGATCGTGCCCAGCCGGGGCAGGGTGACGTGACGGCCGTCAGCGTCCACGCGGATCACGCCGGTGGTGAACCGGCAGGCCAGGCGCGTCTTGCGCTTCGATTTGAACTGCGGCACACCCATCCGCTTGCCGCGCCGCTTGCCGTTCTTGGACTTCGCGTAGTTGTCGAACGCGGCCGACGCGTTCGCCAGGCCGGTGGAGTACGCCTCCTTGGAGTTCTCTTCCCACCAGGCGGCGAACCTCGGATCGGTTTGCTTGGCCTCGTTGAACGCCTTCCGCAGCGCGGGCAGTGACCACGGCCGCCACTTCGTCAGCCCGGCCTCGCCGATGCCGTAGGACTCCTCCGCGCGGCGCTGCCACCAGGAGGCGGTCACCCAGCCGACGGCCCAGTTGTAGGCGGCACGCGCCGCGCCGCAGTGCGAGCGCAGAGCATGCTCCTGGGTGGCGTTCGGGTCCAGAGCGAAGCGATACGCCTGCACCACGAACCCGGGCCGCGGCTGAAACTTCCTCACTCGGCGGCCTCGCCGGTCGCCACGGCCACCGCGCGGGCGGCCCGGTTCTTCGCTGCCCGCCGCCCGTACAGGCGCGCGTCAACGACGGTGAAGTTGTCGTAATGAGGCTCGTTCACGTGGGTGACGCCGGACGAATGCCGGGACCTGGGACGCGAGGGCGCGTTACGCTGCTTGTCAGTCATCGGGAAGACGCTTCTTCCTCGGTGATCAGGCCCTCGTATCGGGATGGCAGTCCCGGCGAGGGCCGATGCATGTCTGCGGGTTGTCATCGCTGACGCTGCACCACAAATGCCCCGCCACGCCAGTTTCGCCGGGCATATTCACTCCGGGGAGTGAGCGACGGGGGCGGTGGGGGTGGGTTTAATTCTTTCCCCGGTTCTTTGGTCTTTGGCGTCGCGCATCACCGGGTCGTGGAGACGCGGGACCCGGTCACCCCCTTGGCGTGGAACTGGCCTTGACGCAGCTCTGCGATGACTGGTCCTCTTGCCTTCCGACGTGCGCCGGGATTCGGGAGGCTCATGAGGATCAGGCGAGGTGCGGCGCTCGCCGCGGTCGCCGTCATCGGCGTAATCACGACGACGCTGGCCGGTCTCGTGACGAACGTCGTGTCGGCACAGTCGCGTTGGCTGGCCTGGCTGCGCTGGTTACAGGTTCACCCGTGGCTGTCGTTCGTCATCCTGGGGACCGTCACCGCGGGGCTGACAGCCGTGCTCGCCACCGCATCTGGCCGCCCTGCTGCGCGCACTGCGGGACGGCATACCGAGCCGTACCGACATCCGCTTCGAACTCCAGACGAACGCGACCTTGTTGGCTCCCGCCTGGCTGGACCTCTTCGAGCAGTACGGCGTGACGGTGGGCGTCAGCCTCGACGGACCCCCGGGCGCGAACGACCGCCACCGGCTAACACACAGCGGCAGGTCGAGCACCGCCGCCACGGTGCGTGGCATCGAACTTCTCCGTTCACGCCCGCACTTGTTCGCCGGCCTCCTCGCCGTCGTGGACCTGGCCAACGACCCGGTCGAGGTCCACGACCATCTGGCGGCCTTCGAGCCGCCCGTGATCGACTTCGGGCTGCCCCACGCGACCCACGACGACCCGCCGTACCGGACGGACCCCCGCGCACCCGAGTACGGGTACTGGATGAGCCGGGTGTACGACACCTGGCTCGCCCGGCCCCGGTGGCGGCACAGCATCCGGATGCTGGAGGACATCGTGGCCCTCGGCTCCGGTGTGCGCGGGTCCGTGGAGACACTCGGGCTGGCCCCGCCGACCAGCGTCGTGATCGAGTCCGACGGCTCGGTCGAGGGCGTGGACACCCTGCGGTCGGTCGAGGAGGGCGCATCCCGGCTCGGGCTCGACGTCTTCCGGCACTCCTTCGACGAGGCTCTGTCGCATCCCAAGATGCTGCACCGCCGGTACGGCACGGCCGCGCTCGCCGAGAAATGCCAGGGCTGCCCTGTCGTGGCCGTATGCGGCGGGGGCTACCTTCCACACCGCTTCAGCGCCGACGGCGGGTACCGGAACCCGTCCGTCTACTGCGCGGACCTGGAGTACCTGATCCGGCACGTACAGAGCTCCCTGCGCCGGCATGACTGGACGCCCGGGGCCGTACCGCCGGAAAGTGATCACGCGTTGGAGGGTACGGAGTGACCGAGGAACGACAGGAGGCGCGGATGACCGTGACGATCCGTCCAGCGGAGAAGCGGGACGTGCCCGCGCTGGCCGAGCTGATCGGGGAGATCGAGCGGTTCTACGGGGTGGCCGACACCGACATCCAGCCGCTGGAGGAACGCCTCTCCCAGGTGGAGGAGGCCCTCTTCGGCTCTCCCCCGCTGGCCGCCGCCCTGCTCGTGGAGGACGACGCCGGGAACGTCGCCGGGCTCGCCGCGTACTCCTTCCTCTGGCCGGCCGCGGGCTCCTCGCACTCCCTGTTCCTGAAGGAGCTGTACGTCCGCGACAGCCTCCGCCGAGCCGGCGTCGGCGCCCGTCTCATGGAGGAACTCCGTGCCCTCGCCGCCTCGCGGCCGGGATGCAGCCGGGTGGAGTGGATGACCGACCGCGACAATCCGGGGGCGCGGGCCTTCTACCGGTCCCTCGGGTTCGCCGAGCACGAGGGGAAGATCGTCTACCGGATGGATCCCCGTACGGCGTGATTCTTCTGATTCCCGTCACCTGCCGTACCGAGCCCTCCCTAACCTGATCGTGACAACGGTCACACGGAGGGTGAGCATGGAGGACGAGGAGGCCGCGGCCGTACTCAAGGCGGCCGGGCGGCAGATCAAGCTGTGGCGGGAGGCCGCCGGGCTGAAGCAGGGGGAGCTGGGCGCGCGGATCGGGTACAGCTGGGAGATGGTCTCGGCGGTGGAGCGGGGGCGGAGAGCTCCCAAGCCGGACTTCCTGAACGCGACCGACGAGGTGGTGGGTGCGGGCGGGAAGGTCTCCGCGATGCAGGAGGACGTGGAGAAGGCCCGGTATCCGAAGAGTGTCCGGGACTTGAAGAAGCTGGAGGACGAGTCCCTGGAGATGGGCGCCTACACCGTCCTTCACATCCATGGCCTGCTCCAGACCCACGGCTACTCGCAGGCGCTGTACGAGATGCGTAAGCCCGCGCTTTCGGAGGAGGAGATCGAGCAGCACGTCGCCGCCCGCATGGCGCGCAAGGCGGTCTTCGAGCGCACTCCCCGGGTGCAGCTCACCTTCGTGCAGGAAGAGGCATCTCTGCGGCGCCCAGTCGGCGGCGCCTCGGTGCTGCGGAAGCAGCTCGAACACCTGCTGGAGGTCGGCAGGTTGAGGCACGTGGAGATCCAGGTGATGCCGACGGACCGGGAGGACCACGCCGGGGTGAACGGCTCGTTCCGTGTGCTGAAGCAGCGGGACGGCAAGACACTCGGATACACGGCCTCCGAGTTGCACGGCCGGGTGCTCAGCGACCCAGGCGAAGTCCTGACGCTGGAGATGCGTTATGGAATGATCCGGGCACAGGCCCTATCCCCCCGGGAATCCCTGGCGTTCATCGAGAAAGTCCTTGGAGAGGTGACATGACCGGCTCTGCCCTGACCTGGTTCAAGAGCAGCTACAGCGGCAACACCGAGCCCGACTGCGTCGAAATCGCCGTCACCCCCGCCGTCGTCCACGTCCGCGACTCCAAGGACAAGGACCGCGCCCGTCTCACCGTCGGCGAGGCCCCGTGGGCGGAGTTCGTGGAGTTCGCCGCTCACTGCGCATAGCACCCGCCCCTCCCCGAGGCCGGGCCGCATTCTGGCGCAATGGGCACGCGCCAACCCGGCTTCGGCCAGGGAGAATCCAGCCATGACCACCACCGACCCCGCGCGCCACTCCAGTCACAGACTGGCCGCCGGTGTACTCACCGGGATACTCGCGCTGTACATAACCCTCGTCGCACTCGGCAACATCACGGACTTCGGGACGAACCAGCAGTTCGTGCGGCATGTGCTGGCGATGGACAGCACCTTCAAGGATCACGATCTGATGTGGCGGGCCATCACCAGCACCGCCCTTCAGGACACCGCCTACGTCCTGATCATTGCGTGGGAGACGGTGGCCGCGCTGGTGTTGATCTGGGGCACGTACCTGTGGGCGGCGCGGCGGGACGACGCGTTCGCGCGGCGCGTTTCCACCTATGGGCTGCTGATGCTGCTCGTGCTCTTCGGGGCCGGATTCATCGCGATCGGCGGTGAGTGGTTCGCGATGTGGCAGGCGAAGGCCTGGAACGGGGAGGATTCCGCCACCCGCGTCTTCCTGCTCAGCTCGGTGGCGTTGATCGTCAACCACCTGCCGGGAAGCAGGAATTCGGTCGCCCCTACTACTTGACCACCGTCACGTTCGTGCCCTGATCACCGAAGGACCACAGGGCGGCGCCGTCCTGCTTGTGCATGCGGATGCCGCCCAGCTTCTTGCCCTGTGCCGGGGGCGGCGAGGCGCCGTCCAGGGCGTTGGAGAAGGCTATGTTCACGCCGTCGACCATCGCGACGTACATGATGTGTTCGATCGGGACGCCGTCCGAGCCCGTGATGGACTGGGTGCGCTTGATGATCGAGTAGCGGCCGGGGGCCGGGCTCACCGTGCCCGGCCACACCTCGAACGTCCGGAGTTCCTTGCCGGTCGCGTCGACCAGCCACACCCGCTTCGCGCCGAGCGAGTAGACGATCCGGCGGCCGTCGCCCGAGTCCGCCGGTAGCGCGGGCGGGCCCGCCGGCGGTTTCGGCTTGGCGGAGGCGTGGGTGCCCGCCGACGCGGATGTGCTCGGTTTCACGCTCGCGGCCGTGGGGTGCGGCCCGTGGTCCGCCTGTACGGCGAGGGCGACGACGGCCACGGTCGCCCCCACCGTCAGACCGGAGACCCAGGCCCAGGAGGGCAGTCGGGCAGCCACGGGTACGCATCTCCTCCGCTATGGGTCCCCCACTCGGACCGGGGGTCGGATCATCGTACTCAGTCCGTCTTCAGTCCAGCACGGGGAGCAGGTCGGGGAGGTGGCCGTCGGAGGCCGCCGCCGCGCTCTGCCGCTCCTCGGAGACCTCGCCGTAGAGCGTCGTCCGCGGTTTCGCCGGGCGGCCGGCCGCCTCCGCGACGGCCACCAGGTCGCGGACGGACTTGTACGAGCCGTACGACGAGCCCGCCATCCGGGAGATCGTCTCTTCCATCAGCGTGCCGCCGAGGTCGTTCGCGCCGGAGCGGAGCATTTCCGCCGCGCCCTCGGTGCCGAGTTTGACCCAGCTTGTCTGGATGTTAGGGATCCAGGGGTGGAGGAGGAGGCGGGCCATGGCCGTGACCGCGCGGTTGTCGCGGGTGGTCGGGCCGGGGCGGGCGATGCCGGCCAGGTAGACCGGCGCGTTGGTGTGGATGAAGGGGAGGGTGACGAACTCGGTGAAGCCACCGGTCTCCCGCTGGATACCGGCCAGGGTGCGCAGGTGGCCCAGCCAGTGGCGGGGCTGGTCGACATGGCCGTACATCATCGTGGAGGAGGAGCGGATGCCCAGTTCGTGGGCGGTTTTCACCACCTCGATCCAGGTGGCCGTGGGCAGCTTGCCCTTGGTGAGGATCCAGCGGACCTCGTCGTCCAGGATCTCCGCGGCCGTGCCGGGGATGGTGTCCAGGCCCGCTTCCTTCGCCGCCGTCAGCCACTCGCGGACGGACATGCCGGTGCGGGTGGCGCCGTTCACGACCTCCATCGGGGAGAAGGCGTGCACGTGCATGCCGGGGACGCGTTCCTTGACGGTCTTCGCGATGTCGAAGTACGCCGTGCCGGGCAGGTCCGGGTGGATGCCGCCCTGCATGCACACCTCGACCGCGCCGACGTCCCACGCCTGCTGGGCGCGGTCGGCCACCTGCGTGAGGGAGAGGGTGTAGGCGTCGGCGTCGGTGCGGCGCTGGGCGAAGGCGCAGAAGCGGCAGCCGGTGTAGCAGACGTTGGTGAAGTTGATGTTGCGGGTGACGATGTACGTGACGTCGTCGCCGACCACCGACTTCCGTACGTCGTCGGCGATCCGGCACAGCGCGTCCAGTGCCGGGCCGTCCGCGTGCAGGAGGGCCAGGGCCTCGGCGTCGCTCAGGCGCGTCGGGTCGTCGGCGGCGGTGCGCAGGGCCTCCCGTACGTCGGTGTCGATGCGCTGCGGCACCATGCCGGGGGCGGCCGCCTCGCGCAGGGCGTCCCAGTCGCCGTACACCTCGTCGTAGTCGTCGCGGCGGTCGGTCGTACGACCTTCCGTGTCGATGGTGCGGTGCAGGTCCGTACGGCCGGTGGGCGTGAAGGTGTCCTCGGGTTCCTGCCAGGGCAGGCCCTCGGGGCGGGCGTCGGGGCGGGCCAGGCCGGTCTCCGGGTCGGCGAGCGCGGCGACGTGCGGGCGCAGGCGGGGGTCCAGCCAGGGTTCGCCGCGGCGGACGAACTCCGGGTAGACGCAGAGGCGTTCGCGCAGTTCGAAGCCGGCGGCGCGGGAGCGGTCGGCCAGTTCCTCGATCTGCGGCCAGGGGCGTTCGGGGTTGACGTGGTCGATGGTCAGCGGGGAGACGCCGCCCCAGTCGTCGATGCCGGCGCCGATCAGCCGCTCGTACTCGCTGTCCACCAGGTTCGGCGGGGCCTGGAGGCAGGCGGCGGGGCCCATGATGTGCCGGGCGACGGCGATGGTGGCGACCAGTTCGTCCAGTTCGGCGTCCGGCATGCCGCGCATCGCCGTGTCCGGCTTGGCGCGGAAGTTCTGGATGATCAGTTCCTGGATGCCGTGGTAGGCGCGGGAGACCTTGCGCAGCGCGAAGAGGGACTCGGCGCGCTCCTCGTAGGTCTCGCCGATGCCGATCAGCAGGCCGGAGGTGAAGGGGACCGAGGAGCGGCCCGCGTCCTCCAGCACCCGCAGGCGTACGGCCGGTTCCTTGTCCGGGGAGCCGTGGTGCGGGCCGCCGGGCTCGGACCACAGGCGGGTGGCCGTGGTCTCCAGCATCATGCCCATGCTCGGCGCGACCGGCTTCAGGCGCTGGAAGTCGGTCCAGCTCATGACGCCCGGGTTGAGGTGGGGCAGCAGGCCGGTCTCCTCCAGGATGCGGACGGAGATGGCGCGGACGTAGGCGATCGTGTCGTCGTACCCGTGCGCGTCGAGCCACTCGCGGGCCTCGGGCCAGCGGTCCTCGGGCTTGTCACCGAGGGTGATCAGGGCTTCCTTGCAGCCGAGCGCGGCACCCTTGCGGGCGATGTCGAGCACCTCGTCCGGGGACATGAACATGCCGTGGCCGGCGCGGCGGAGCTTGCCGGGGACGGTGACGAAGGTGCAGTAGTGGCACTTGTCCCGGCACAGCCGGGTCAGGGGGATGAAGACGCTCTTCGAGTAGGTGATGACGCCCGGACGGCCCGCCTGTTCGAGTCCCGCGTCGCGCACGCGGGCGGCGGAGGCGGCGAGGTCGGTCAGGGCTTCGCCGCGGGCCTGGAGCAGCACCGCGGCCTCGGAGACGTCGAGGGCGACGCCGTCACGGGCGCGTTTGAGGGCGCGACGCATGGAGTTCTCGGTGGGGCGGCCGGGTCCGGGGGTCGCGGGAGTCGTCATGACTCCACGATACGTACGGGTGATCAGGAGTGATCGGAGATGAACGGAGGTCTGGGGATCTCTGGGGGTGGTCGCGCCGTGGCGGAAACCCTGTCTCCTTCTCGCCCACGGGAGTTCACGTCGGGCCCGCACAATGACGGCCATGTGTGACGACACGCACGATCACGCACGGGGAATCGCCAGGCGCGCGCTGTTCGCGACGGGTGCCGCCGCGGCCCTTACCTTGGGAACCGTGAGCTTCGCGGCGGCGGACGGCCAGAGCCAGGAGACCCGGACGGTGCGCGGCACCCTGCCGCCCGGCGCGCCCGACTTCGTGTACGTACCGGTCGACATCCCGGCCGGAGTACGGGAGTTGCGGGTCTCCTACACCTACGACAGGCCCTCGGTCCCGGCCGGCACCCAGGGCAACGCGCTCGACATCGGCCTCTTCGACCAGCACGGCACCGAGTTGGGCGGCACGGGCTTCCGGGGCTGGTCGGGCGGCGCCCGCACGGAGTTCTTCGTGCGCGCCGACGACGCCACCCCGGGCTACGTGCCCGGCCCGGTGCGCGAGGGCACCTGGTACGTCGCGCTGGGCCCCTACACGGTGGCGCCACAGGGACTGTCGTACGAGCTGACGATCACCCTGACCTACGGCGAGCCGGGTGAGACTCCCCGTCCGGTGTACCCGCCCGCCCGGGCGCGGGGCCGGGGCCGGGACTGGTACCGGGGCGACTGCCACCTGCACTCCTGGTACTCCGACGGCCGCCGCACCCCCGCCGAGATCGCGGCCCTCGCGCGGGCGGCGGGCCTGGACTTCATCAACTCCTCGGACCACAACACCCACGCGTCCCACCCGCACTGGGCGGACGAGGCCGGCGACGACCTGCTGATCATGCTCGGCGAGGAGATCACCACCCGCAACGGGCACGTGGTGGCGCTCGGCACCGAGCCCGGCACCTTCGTGGACTGGCGCTACCGGGCCCGCGACAACCGCTGGGCCCGCTTCGCCCGCGACATCCGCCGGGCCGGCGGCCTCGTCGTGCCCGCCCACCCGCACGCCACCTGCGTCGGCTGCGGCTGGAAGTTCGGCTTCGCCGAGGCGGACGCCGTGGAGGTGTGGAACGGCCCCTACACGCCCGACGACGAGGCGACCCTGGCCGAGTGGGACAACCTGCTGGTCGCCTCGGTGCGCCAGGGCCGCCCCTGGCTCCCGGCGATGGGCAACAGCGACGCCCACCGCGATCCCGACTCGATCGGCCTCCCCCAGACCGTCGTCCTCGCCGACGACCTGACCCGCGAGGCGATCCAGGAGGGCATCCGCGCGGGCCGCTCGTACGTCGCCGAGTCGGGGAACGTCTCGCTGGCCTTCACGGCGACGGGCGGGCGGGGGCAGCGGGCGGGCATCGGGGAGCGGCTGGCGGTCCCCGCCGACACCCCGGTGACCGTCCGCCTGGAGGTCTCCGGCGCGCCCCGCTGTTCCCTGCGCCTCGTCACCGACCAGGGCACCCTGTTCACCAGCGACCCGCTCCCGGTGACGGGCACGGGCACGGTCGAATGGCGTACGACGCCCTCCTACGCGGCGTACGTCCGCGCCGAGGTCCGCCACGAGACGGCGGCGGGACCGGTACCGGGGGCACTGGCGGCGTTCACCAACCCGGTCTTTTTGGGCGAGGTCAGCGGCGCACGGACCGGCGCATCCCGATGATCTCGGCGACCGCGTCCAGCCAGCGGGCGGCCCGGGTCTCGGCCTCCGGGGTGGACGCGGTCCCGGCGGCACCGGTCAGCCACTCGCGCAGCACCTCCGCCGCGTCCGGGCCGGGCACCGGCTCGGGCAGCCCGGCGGCGTAGGCCAGTCCGCCGGCCCGGACGACCTCGGCGAGGAAGGCCAGCGAGCGCGGCAGCACGCCGAGCCGGTCGAGGGTGATGGCGGCGGCGATGGCCCCGTCGCCGAACAGGGCCGTGCGGAAGGCGTCCTGGGTCAGGCCGTAGCGCAGCAGCACGGCGACGTCGGTCGCCGCCAGGACCTCGTCGTCGGTGCGGCTTTCGGGTGTCGGGGGCATGCGGGCCTCGGTTCCGGTCCGGGGGTGGTCCGGGTCAGCGGACGGTGACGGTGAAGAGGTAGTAGCCGGCCTGTGCGCGGGGGCGGGCGGTGAGGGTGGGATAGGGAGAGGGGGTCGCCGCCCGGCCGGCCGGGCTCGGGGCGAGGGTGGAGCGGTCGTCGGGGCCGGGGCCGGTGCAGGTGTGCAGGGGGCAGTAGAGGAGCCGTACGGTCGTGCTGCCGGGCGCGAGAGCGGTGAAGCGGAAGGATTGGGTGCCGGTGGTGGCGCCGGCGACGTCGCTGTTGCTGTCGCTACCCGACTCCCGCTTGCCCAGGTACGTCAGCACGGCCGCGTCCGGGTGGGGGTCGGCGAGGTACCAGTTCTGGCCCAGGGTCGCGGCCGAGGGGACGACGAGGGAGAACTCCTTGCCCGCCGCGACGGTGACGGACGGGTGATCGATGCCGTACTCGGCGGCCCCTGGGCTCCCGCTCGGCTCGGGCGTCACGCTGGGAGTGGCCGAAACGGTGGGCGTGGCGGCGGTACCGGATCCGCCGTCCGTACCGCCGCAGCCGGTCAGGGCGAACAGGCAGACCAGGGCGGCGGCCGTGCCGAGGAGCGGTGCGCGGGAAGTCGTCGTAGATCGCACGTTCTCAGTCCTGTGGCAGATGGACGGCGTAGGCGTTGGGCAGCCGGTTGTCGCTGGCCTTCGCCATGCCGCCGTTGACGAAGTCGTCCTCGCTGACCCAGGTGGTCTGGCCCCAGGGGTTGTAGATCTCCAGCTTGTCACCCTCCTGGCCGACGATCATCATCGAGTGGCCGTGCCGCGTGCCGTCCGGCTCGTACCCCTCGGCGTCGAAGGGCACCGGCTTGCCGTCCGCCACGGACTTCTCGATCTCCGGCAGGATGTCGCGCCGTGAGTCCGCGTCCCGGACCTCGTGCACGTCGTAGGCGCTTCCGGTCTCCGGGCTGATCTCCTTGTTGGAGATGTCGCTCTGGCCCTTCAGGTCCATGCCGTCCCAGTTGGCGCCGCCGTGGCCCTCGGTGTGCATCCGGTGCTGCTCGTCGATCAGACGCTTCCGGAAGGCCGCCGGGTCGTCCTCCTGACCGCTGGGGCCGCCGGTGAGCGAGAGGGCGTAGACGGGGTCGACCATGGCGCGGGCGGTGACCGTGGAGGAGGCGACGCAGGTGCCCTCCATGCCGTCGCCGCCCTGGGCCCACTGCTGGCCGTCGAAACTCTGCAGCTCCGTGTTCATGTTGGCGCCGCTGGACGGGTCCGTGCCCTTGTCCTTGAGGCTGTCCCCCTGGTTGACGACCGGCGTCAGATGCCTCTGCAACCACGCCGCGTCCTTGCCGTGGATCTTGCCGTCGAACGTCTGGATGTCGTCGACGCTGTGGCCCGCGGCGAGGGCCTTCATCAGGTAGGCCTTCTCCTGGGGGGTCTTCGCGTCCGCCAGCAGCCGGTCCATGCGGGCCCGGTCGGCCGCCGAGAGCTGGTCCATGGCGCGGCCGGAGCGTTCGAGGTCGTTGGCGGTGAGGATCTCGTTGAGGTCGGCCGGGCCGGACGCGCCACTGGCGTCGGCGAGCATCAGCCGGTCCACCGCGGTCAGTTGCCCCGTGTGCATCTTGCCCGCGCGGGCCTCGGCCGCCCACTTGTTCAGATCGCGGGCCGCGGCGCGCACCGCGTCGTCCGCGGCGACGGCCGCCTTGTGCATCGACTCGATGCCCTGGGTGGCGAGTTCCCGGCCCGCGCTGAGGGTGGCCTTCCGCTCCTCCTCGCTCTCCAGGAGGGCACCGAGATCGAAGAAGCTGTCCCGCGGGCCGAGCCGCTGCCGGGCCTGCCGCATCTTGGCGCGGCCGTCGGCGTCCTGCTGCTGCGCGGCGCCGAGCGCGTCGGCCAGCGTGTGCAGCGCCTTGGCGCCGCCCTGGAACGCCTCGCTCATCTTGGTCACGGCGCGGCCCGTGGCGGCCACCGCGCTGGACGCGAGGACCCCGGTGTCGCCGACCCAGACCTCGGGCAGTCCCTTCTTGGCCACCTTGCTCGTACGGTCGTGCAGGTCACCGACCTTGTCGACCTGGTTCCGGTAACAGTCGCCGAGTTCTTCGAGCGTGGCCGTGTCTCCGACCGGCGCGCAGGCGAGGAGGGCGCTGTCGATCTGGTCCAGCAGGTCGTTCTTGTTCCCCGCCTTGGGGATGCTGGTGCACAGGCCGGCCAGCCAGGACCGGCGGCCCTCCGGGGTCGCGAGCGCCCCGAAGGGGTCCGGGAAGAACCCGGGGAATCCCGTCATCGGCCGGCCCTCAGTAGGTCGTCAGGGCCGACGGGGCCGAGGGGGCCGAGGGGGCCGACGGGGCGCCGATGGTCACGCCTGCGGATCGCGCCGCCGCCGTGTGGTCACCGCCCCGGTACGCCCGCTTGGCCAGCCGTACCTTGTCGGCCAGCTCGTGCAGTCCCGACTCCAGCGTGGCGGCCTCGTCGAGCCAGGCCGCGGCGAACGCGTCGAACGCGGCGCTCGACTCGGGGCCGCCGAGGGCGTCCTGCGTGTAGCACATGCGGGGCTGGATGGCCTGGTGTATGTGACCCGCGTGGTCGCCCGCGTCGTCCAGCGCGCCCGCCTGCCCGGACATGCCGGACCTGACCGTGTAGCCGTCCGAAGACGTGCCCATCTCGCTCCCCCGTTGCGAAAACCCTGATGGCGGGGGAGGCTAACACGTGGCCCCCGGGGCCGGTCCGGGCATCACACGCCTCGCACGGAGCCGACACATCGTCACCGCCGGGAAACGGCCTTGAGACGGCCGGGGTCAGTCGGTGGCCGGCCGGGGTCGGCCGGGGTCGGCCGGGACACAGCCGGGGGACGGCGACAGCCGGAAGACACGGGAGCGACAGAGATGCCGAGCCGCGCGGACCGCAAGCACCGCATCGTGACCAGTTTCCAGCGCCGGCTCAACCCGGTGATCCGGCGGCTGCCGTCGCAGACCGTGCTGGAGACCACCGGCCGGGTCTCCGGGGAGCCGCGGCGGACGCCGGTGGGCGGGCGGCGGGTCGGCGGGGCGTTCTGGCTGGTGTCGGAGTTCGGGCGCAGATCGCAGTACGTACGCAACATCGAGGCCGATCCGCGGGTGCGGGTGCGGATCCGGGGGCGGTGGCACCACGGCACCGCCCGTCTTCTGCCGGACGACGATCCACGGGCCCGGCTGCGCGGACTGCCCCGGCTCAACAGCACGGCGGTGCGCGCCTTCGGGACGGATCTGCTGACCATCCGGGTGGACCTGACGGACTGAGCGGCCGGACCGGGGGGCGGTGCACGCATCTCAGACCGATCTGACGGCACATCAACATCTGGAAGCGGTCACGTACATGAGAAGAGGGTGTGAGGGGTTTGTGGACCGGCGTGCGGCGGTCTGTGATCGGCGTCTCGCACGGCTGACGCAACCACCCGGAACAAGGCAAACTGACGGGGTTGTCTGTGATGCCTAGGGGGCGAACGCATGGACGATCGGCCGCGAGTGCCTGAGCAGCGGCGTCCTGGCTCCGCGAGGAAAGCGGAAGCGGGGACGCTGCGGTTCGGCGTGCTCGGTCCGGTGCGGGCCTGGCGCGGCGAGGAGACCCTGAACACGGGCTCCCCCCAGCAACGGGCCCTGCTGGCCGCCCTGCTGCTGCGCGAGGGCCGTACGGCCACGGCGGCGGAGCTGATCGACGCGCTGTGGGGGTCCGAACCGCCGTCGCAGGCGCTGGCGGCCGTACGCACGTACGCGTCCCGGCTGCGGAAGGTCCTGGACTCCGGCGTGCTGGTGAGCGAGTCCGGCGGGTACGCGGTGCGCGGGCTCGGCGAGGGCGCGCTGGATCTCGTACGGGCGCAGGACCTGAACGCGGAGGCGGAGAAGGCGCGCGGCACCGGGGACCTGACCCGGGCCCGTGCGCTGCTCAACGAGGCGCTGGACCTGTGGAACGGCGAGCCCCTGGCCGGGGTCCCCGGGCCCTACGCGGAGACGCAGCGGGTGCGCCTGGAGGAGTGGCGGCTGGGCCTGCTGGAGTCCCGGCTCGACATGGACCTGGAGCAGGGCTGCCACGCCGAGGCGGTGTCCGAGCTGACGGCGCTCACCGCCGCGCACCCTCTGCGGGAGCGGCTGCGCGAGCTGCTGATGCTGGCGCTGTACCGCAGCGGGCGGCAGGCGGAGGCGCTGGCGGTGTACGCCGACACGCGCCGCCTGCTCGCCGAGGAACTGGGCGTGGACCCGCGTCCCGGCCTCAGCGAACTCCAGCAGCGCATCCTCCAGGCCGACCCGGCCCTCGCGGAGCCCTCGGCGCCGGTCGCGGAGCCGTCCGCGGCGCCGGTGCGTCCGGCGCAACTGCCCGCGTCCGTACCGGACTTCACGGGGCGTACCGCCTTCGTGGACGAGCTCAGCGCGGTGCTGGCGTCGGCCACGGAGGCGGAGGGCAGCGTGATGGCGGTCTCCGCGCTGGCGGGGATCGGGGGCGTCGGCAAGACGACGCTCGCGGTGCACGTGGCGCACCGGGCCCGCACCTCCTTCCCGGACGGCCAGCTCTACGTCGACCTCCAGGGGGCGGGCCCGCGCCCCGCCGAGCCGGAGACGGTCCTCGGCTCCTTCCTGCGCGCGCTCGGCACCGCGGACTCGGCGATCCCGGACTCCCTGGAGGAGCGCGCGGCCCTGTACCGCTCCGTGCTGGACGGCCGCCGGGTGCTCGTCCTCCTCGACAACGCGAAGGACGCGGCGCAGGTACGGCCCCTGCTGCCCGGCACGGAGGGGTGTGCGGCGCTGGTGACCTCCCGGGTGCGGATGGTGGGCCTGGCCGGGGCGCACCTGGTCGACCTGGACGTGATGTCGCCGGACGAGGCGCTGGCGTTGTTCACCCGGATCGTCGGCGCGGACCGGGTGGCCCCGGAGCGGGACGCGGCCCTCGACGTCGTCGCCGCGTGCGGCTTCCTGCCCCTGGCGATCCGCATCGCCGCGTCCCGCCTCGCGGCGCGGCGCACCTGGACGGTCTCGGTCCTCGCCGCGAAACTCGCCGACGAGCGCCGCCGTCTGGACGAGTTGCAGGCCGGCGACCTGGCGGTCAAGGCCACCTTCGAACTCGGCTACGGCCAGCTCGACCGCGCCCAGGCCCGCGCCTTCCGCCTTCTCGGCCTCGCCGACGGCCCGGACATCTCCCTGGCCGCCGCGGCCGCGGTCCTGGACCTCCCCCTGGAGTCCGCGGAGGACCTGCTGGAGTCCCTGGTCGACACGTCCCTGCTCGAATCCGCCGCACCCGGCCGCTACCGCTTCCACGACCTGGTCCGCCTCTACGCCCGCGCATGCGCCGAACGCGACGAACAGCCACCGAGCGAGAAGGGGGCGGCGATGTCGCGGTTGCTGGACTTCTATCTGGCGACGGCGGCGGGTGTGTACGCGATCGAGCGGCCGGGGGACCGGCTGGTGGACCACCTTGAGCCGACCTGTGTCCCCGGGCTGGCCTTCCCCGACCGGCGCGCCGCACAGGACTGGCTGTACGCCGAGGCGGTACCGCTCCTGGCCTGCGTGAGACAGTCGTCGAACGGCACGACGCTGCGCCGAGCCGTCGATCTGCTCTGGGCAGCGGTCGATCTCGCGGAGTCGGGCGCCAATTTCAAGGAGTACGAGGCCGCCGGTGCCGCCCTGCGCAACGCCGCCCACGCCGCCTCCGACGGCCGGGCCGAAGGCCGGGCCATCCTGGTACTGGCCAACGCGCGTCACTGGTCAGGGCAGTTCGCCCTGGCCGACGAGGAGGCCAGACAAGCGCTCACCCTCTCGGAAGCCGCCGACGACCCGCTTCCCTGCTGCTGGGCGGCGAACATCCTCGGCGCGTTCTGCTTCTACCAGAGCCGTTACGCCGAGGGAGAGGAATACCTGGAGCGGGCCATCAGGGAATTCCGCGCCTGCGGTGACCTCTCGGGGGCCGCGGCGGCGCTGTGCAACCTCTCGCGGCTGCACCTCCAGACCGATCGGGCCGACAGCGCGGTGCATCTCGCCCGGCAGGGCACCGACATGTACGAGGAGCTCGGGCATTCCCTCAAGGCCGCCAACGGCCACTACGCCCTCGGGCTGGCCCTGGGAAAGAGCGGTCGGCTGGACGACGCCGCCGCGCATCTCGGACAGGCCCTGCCGGTGTTCCGGGTCAGCAGGCAGCGACTGTGGGAGGGGATGACTCTCTTCCGGCTCGCCGAGGTGGACCTGCTGGCCCAGCGCCCCGCCCAGGCCGCCGCCCACGCCGAAATGGCGCTCAGTCAGCTCAGGGACATCGGTGGCGAGTGGCGCCGCGGCAACGTACTGACCGTGCTCGGCAAGGCCCTGAACGGGATAGGCCACACCGGCAGGGCCCAGGTCTGCTGGCGGGACGCCCTGGAAATCTACGCGCGGCTGAACTCGCCGGAGGCGGAGGAAGTGCAGACGCTTCTGGCGCCGGCCACCGCAGCCTGATACGCGGTCCATGTCCACGTTCATCGTTCGTTTATCGCCGCCCGGCATCCTCTTGGGTATCGGGCCGTCGCGTCGGGGGGCGGACGGACCGTCGGTGAGGCCGCCAGGCTCGCGATCTAGAGTGGCGGCTCCAGCGGCCCATCCGGTCGAACTCGGGGGAGTGACCGGATGGGCCCGCCCAGCTGCGACACGAATTCCAAGGGGAGTACCTGATGAGCGACACCACCAAGGACGAGCCGACCATCAAGCCGTTCAACACCCACATCACGGACGCCGAGGCCGGCACCGCGGTGCAGCCGCTCAACACCCACATCACGGACGCCGAGGCCGGCGCGACGGTGCAGCCGCTCAACACCCACATCACCGACACCAAGAGCATCGCGGCTGATGGCACGGTGCAGCCGGACAACACCCACATCACGTCCGACCCCAGCTAGACCTTCTTTCGAACGGGGATCGGCCGCGGCGGCGCGGAGGGGGAGCCGTCGCGGCCGAGGTGTGTTCAGGGGCCGCCGACCTGGTGCCCGGCGCCACGGCGTCCAGCACGGCCGCACCGTTATTCCACTGCCGTGGCCTCCGGAGCGATCTCGCAGTGGTCGGGGAGGTCGGGGGAGTAGCCCGAGTCGTATTCCACCTTGGCCGTCACCGTGCCCTTCGCGGGGACGGTGACGTTCTTGTAGTTGAAGTCGATCTCCGTGTCGTCGCGGTCGCGGAAGGAGACGTCGACGGTGAAGGTGGCCTTGCGGTTGTTCGGGTTCGTCAACTCGACCGTCGCGTAAGGCCGCTTCGCGTTCGCGCAGCTGATCAGTCTCAGCTTGCCGTCCTTGAGCGCGCTGCCGCCCCCGGAGGACGCGGAGGGCGTGGTGCCGTGGGTGGGCCGACGGTACGTGCCGCCCGTGGTGCTCGTGCCGCTGCTGCCGTAGTAGTCGTCGCCGCCGGTTTCGTCGGTGTCGTCGTATGAGCTGCCGCCAGAGGACGACGAGGACGACGAGGACGAAGTGTCGTGGTCCTGGTGGGAGTTGCTGCACCCGCCTCCCCCGCCGCCGCCGTGGCTGTGACCGTAGCTGTGGCCGTGGCTGCTGTGCCCCCCTCGGGAGAAGCCGGTGAGGCTGAGGACCACGAAGGAAAGTACGGCCGTGAACCTGAGCGCGCGCGTCCGTGTAGGCATGGGCATGCCGATCACCCTATCCAGCGGCGCTCACCGCGTGGCGGGCTTCCGGCACGCCGGGTAGCGTCGGCCTGGGACGGCCGCCGTCCGGAGCCCTTTCCGTGAACCGGTACGACGGCCGTCACGCCACGCGCGTCAGGCCGTCCGGGCCGTCCCCGTGCCCTTCTCCGCGTCGAGCGCGTACACACAGCGGTCCTTGCTGCACGCGTACACCACTCCGTCCCTGACCACCGGCGAACCGGTGATCTCGCCGCCCGTGGCCAGCTTCCAGCGCAGCCGGCCGTCGTCGGCCTTGAGGGTGTAGAGCAGGTGGTCGGTGGAGCCGAAGTGGATCCGGCCCTCCGCGACGGCCGGGGCGCCCACCACGTCGCCGCCCGCCTGGAAGCGCCACTTGGGGGTGCCGGTGACCGCGTCCAGGGTGTACAGGCCCTTGCCGCTGCCGACATGGACGTGTCCGGCGGCCACCAGGACCGGCTCGCTGGAGGAACGGGCCTCCGTCGCGATGCGCCAGCGGTCGCGGCCGTCGGTGGCGTCGAGGGCGTAGACCGTGCCGAGGTAGTCGGCGAGGTAGACGCCGCCGCCGGTGACGGCGGGGCCGGGCGCGAAGGCGGGCGGGCTGAGGAAGACCGCCGGGGCCTCGAAGTGCCAGCGCACCATGCCGCTGACCGCCTCGACGGCGAGGACACGGCTGCCGGCGGAGACGTACACGTAACCGTCGGGGGCCGGGGTGAGGCGGACCGGGACACCACCGCAGGAGGCCGCGTCGCCGATGGGGTACGCCCAGCGTTCCTCGCCGGTACGGGCGTCCAGCGCGCGCAGCCGGGCGTCCTGCCAGACGTAGACCGTGCCGTCGTGGACGAGCGGGCCCGCCTCGGGGGTCTCGAAGTCGGTCTGGCAGCCGGTGATCTCCCAGAGCCGCTGCCCGTTCGACGCCTCCCAGGCCTGGGCGCCGCCGCCCCGGGTGCCGGTGACGACGGTGCCGCGGTCGGCCTTGAGGGAGTACACCCAGGCGTCCGTGGACAGCCGCCACAGATCGGTGCCCTCGCGGGCGTCCAGCGCGAACAGGGTCGGGCCGTCGGAGGCGTGCACCCGGCCGTCCGCGACCGCCATGGACCAGGCCACGTCCCGCGTCTTGAAGCGGCGCCGGCCGGTGCCCACGTCGAGCGCGTGCACCTCGAAGGAGGTGACGTAGACGAGGTCGCCGTCGACGGAGGGGGTGCCCCAGACATCGTTCGACATGCGGAAACGCCAGGGGCGCCAGCCGCTCGCCTGCTCCGGCGGTCCGGGCGGGGCGGCGGGTACGGCGGGGTCGGGGCCGGCCAGACCGGGGCGCGGGCGGGACCAGTTGGCGACCAGGCCGGCCTCCGGCGGGGGCGCCTTGACGGCGGCGGCACGGGCGTCGGCGACGCGCGGGCCGGGGCCGATCGGCACGGGCGCGCCGGCGAGGCGGACGGGACCCGCGTCGGGGGCGGCGGAGCCCGCGAAGGAGGCCGACGGGACCGGCGGGACCGAGGGAACCGGCGGGTCGTACGCGGGGGGCGGCGGGACGGCCGCACCGGTGGGGCGCGGGCCGGGACCGGTGGGCCGCGGGCCCGCGCCGGTCGTCGCCGGGGCCGGCTTGGCGGCGGGGCGCCCGCCGCGGCGGGCCTCGATCAGGGCCACGGCCTTCTCGGGCAGCCACGCGGAGGCGGTGCCGCTGTCGTCGGAGCCGGAGCCGAAGAGATGGGGCGCGAGCTGGGCCTGGAGGTCGGCCGGGGTGGGGCGGCCGGGGGCCTCCATCTGCATGCAGACGTCGATCAGCGGGCGCAGTTCGTCCGGCAGACCGGTCAGGTCCGGGCCCTCGCGCAGCAGCATGAAGACCGTCTCGACCGGGTTGGCACCGTGGAAGGGCGGGTGCCCGGTGGCCGCGAAGACCAGCATGGAGCCGAGCGAGAAGACGTCGCTGGCGCCGGTGACGCTGCGGGAGTCCTTGGCCTGCTCGGGCGACATGTAGGCGGGGGTGCCGACGGCGACGTTCGTCATCGTCAGACGGGTGTTGGAGACGCCGGAGGCGATGCCGAAGTCGATGACCCGGGGGCCGTCCTCGACCACGAGCACGTTGGACGGCTTGAGGTCGCGGTGGACCAGGCCGGCCCCGTGGATGGACTGGAGGGCCTCGGCGACGCCCGCGGCGAGCCAGCGCACGGCCTGCGCCGGCAGCGGCCCGCACTCGTTCACTATCTCTTCGAGGGAGGGCGCGGGGACGTAGGCGGTGGCCAGCCACGGCACGGCGGCGCGCGGGTCGGCGTCGACCACGGCCGCCGTGTAGAAGCCGGACACCGCACGGGCCGCCTCCACCTCACGGGTGAAGCGGACGCGGAAGAGCTGGTCCTCGGCCAGCTCGGTGCGCACCGTCTTGATCGCGACGCGCCGGCCGGACGCCGAGCGCGCGAGATAGACCAGCCCCATGCCGCCGGCACCCAGCCGGCCCAGCACCTCGAACGGCCCGATCCGCCGCGGATCGTGCTGCGTCAGCTGATCCACTTGCCTGCCACCTCCCCGTACTGGCCGCGCCAGCCCATTTGTACGCGACCGAAGTGCAGCGTCTCACCACCGCACCGCCATGGCGGCACGCACCCTGATTCTTCCTGGCCGGGCGGCCGGTTGCGAACCCGGGGACAAATCGGGGTGTCTACCGCTGCAGCAGCGCGAACGACGCCCCTTGATTGTCGGTGACGACGGCCACTCGTCCGTACGACGTCTCGAATGGCGGCGCCTGCACCCGCCCGCCAAGCCGTTGTACGACACCGAGCGCCTCGTCGAGGGCGGTGACGCGGAAGTGGGCGAGGATGTGCGGCGGCATCTCGGCGGGGAAGACGTCGGTGAGGTCGGCGCGGCCGAAGTCGGGTTCGGCGCCGGGGGCGAACAGCGCGTGGTGGAACAGGCCGCCGTAGAAGGTGTTCGCGCCGGTGGTGTCACGGGTGTACAGCTCGGCCCAGACGAAGGTGCCGGGCTCGTGCCGCCGCCCGAATCCCGGGTGCCGTCTCGCCTGCCACAGCCCGAACACCGCGCCCTCGGGGTCGGCGGCGAGTGCGGCCCGGCCGAGTTCCGCCACCGGGTACGGCCCCACGACCATCTGTCCGCCGGCCGCGATGATCCTCCGGCTGAGCGTCTGGACGTCCGGCGTCGCGAAGTACACCGTCCAGACCGTGGGCATCCGCCCGTCCGTCTTGCGCCCCAGCTGAGCCACCGGCTGCCCTTCCAGCCTGGCCCACACGGAGCCCCCTTCCCCTTCCTGGAAGCTCCACCCGAACAGCTCCCCGTAGAACCGCTTGCCTCCTTCGAGGTCGGGGAGCTGGGCGTCCAGCCAGCAGGGGGTGCCTTCGGGGTAGGGGGGCCGGGGAGGCGGGGCTTGGGCCGCGCCTTCGGTCGAGGCTTGGGCCGGGGCTTGGGCCGCGCCTTCGGTCGAGGCCTCGGCGGGGGCTTGAGCTGGGGCCTCGGTCGCGCCTTCGGTCGCGCCTTCGACCGCTTCTTCGGGCGCTTCTTCAGGTGCGTCGTCAGGTGTTTCTTCGGGTGCTTCTTCGGCGGGAACGGGTGCTTCTTCGGTGGGAACGGGCGGCTCTCCGGAGCCCGCGGGCATGCCGGGACGCACCCCCGCGCCGGGGCGGACCCCCTCGCCGGGTGCCTCGCGCGAGCCGGCGTCCGCGCCGGAGCCCGGTCTCGCGCCAGGCTCCCCTCGCGGCTCCGGTCCACGGCCGGCCCCCGGCTGCTCTTCACCGCGCCCCGCACCGGAGCCTTCCCGCGCGTCTCCGCCCCGGCCATCACCGGGGTCCCCCGCCTCTCCCCCACCCGGCCCCGCGCTCGCCGCGGCACGCACCGCGCCGCCGAGCCCTCCGGCCGCAGACCCGCCGGGACCTACCCGCGCAGCTCCACCAGCGCGCGTACCCGAACCATCGCCCGCCCCCGGCGCCTCGCGCGGCTCTGCATCAGAACCCGCGCCCGGCACACCGCCCACGCCCTCGCCCCGACCAACACCGGGTTTCCCCGTCTCTCCCCCACCCGGACCCGTACCCAGGTCGTCACCCGGACCGACGCCCGCCCTTCCGCGCCCCGCGCCGCCCGGCACCGCGCCCGGCGCGACGTGCGTCTCACTGCCCGGACCCGCGACCGGCGCCCCGCGCACGCCCTCACCCGGACCGGCACCCGGCTCCCCCGGCTCTCCGCACGTTCCTCCCCGTGCCCCGGAGCCCACCCCTCCGCCCAGCCCGGAACCCAGCGCTCCGGGCGCTCCCGAACAGGCCCCACCGAGCCCCGCAGCCCCCCACCGGGCCCCGGACGCCGCGCGCCCACCACCCCCCGGCCCCCCGCTCTGACCCCCGTGTGGCTCTTCGTTCGCGGATGCCCTGTTTTCGGCCATGTCGTCAAAGTAACCGGGTGGCGCGCAGCGCGCAGACCAGGCACACCAGGCTCGATGGGCCCTCGCACCCCATTTGCAGTCGGCCGAATCGCGCTCCCATCACCCCTCGGTAAGCTGACGGCATGACAGGACAAGTGCGTACCGTCGACGGCCGCGTGGCCGGCCGACGTGGGCAGGCGACCCGGCAGAAGCTGCTCGACTGCCTCAGCGAGATGCTCAGCTCCTCCCCGTACCGGGACGTCAAGGTCATCGATGTCGCCCGGAAGGCGGGCACTTCGCCCGCGACCTTCTACCAGTACTTCCCGGACGTCGAGGGCGCCGTCCTGGAGATCGCCGACCAAATGGCGGCCGAGGGCGCCGGGTTGACCGAGCTGCTCGAAGGGCGGTCCTGGGCCGGCAAGTCCGGATGGCAGACCTCGCAGGAACTCGTGGACGGCTTCCTGGACTTCTGGAAGCGGCACGACGCGATCCTGCGCGTGGTCGATCTGGGCGCCGCCGAGGGGGACAAACGGTTCTACAAGATCCGCATGAAGATCCTGAACTCGGTCAACAGCTCCCTCTCCGACTCGATCGCGGAACTCCAGTCCAAGGGCCGCGTCGACAAGGACGTGAACCCCGCCGCGGTGGCCGGCTCCCTCGTCACCATGCTCGCCGCGGTCGCCTCCCACCAGAAGGGCTTCTCGGCCTGGGGCGTCAAGCAGGCCGAACTCAAGCCCAATCTGGCCCTTTTGGTCCACCTGGGCGTCACGGGGCGCAAGCCGTCGAAATAGCACCCGTGCGTCGAGGTACGCGCCATCAACAGCAAAGTCCTGTCTGGCAGGCGGTGGTTCACCGAGGTGAACCACCGCCTGCCGTGCTGTGGAGGCATCTCGCGCTAATCCTCGTCTCGCAGCCGCCGCCAGACGCGGGTGCGGTGCAGGACGTAGAAGGCGCCGGCCAGCACGCACACCTGGAGGCCGATCGCGAGCAGCCAGAAGACCGCACGGCTCTCCAACTCGTCCGTCAGGAAGGCGAAGTTCATGCCGAAGAAGCCGGTCAGGAAGGACAGCGGCAGGAAGATCACGGACACGATGGCCAGCCGGTTGATCACGCCGTTCTGCTCACCCGCGACGAGGGACGAGTAGCTGCTGAAGGCCCGCCGGGTGGCCTCCTGGAGTGTCTCGATGTCGGTGAGCACCAGGCGGGCCACGTGCTGGAACTCACGGGCGAGCCGTTGCCGCTCGGCCGGGAAGTCGGGGCTCATCATCCGGCGGGTGATGACCTCGTCCATCACCTGGAGGTAGGGCAGCAGCGCGTGATGCAGCAGGGCGGAACGGCGGCGCAGCCGGGACAGCCGGTAGACCTGCTCGGGGCGCCGCTGCTGGAACATGTCGTCCTCCAGTTCCTCCACCTCCAGCAGCGCGGCCACCGCGGCCCGGCGGAAGGTGGCCAGGGCGGACTGGAGCACCAGGAAGAGCACGGCCACGGCGTCACGGGGCCGCTCCCGCCGCACGTGCGCGGTGATCTCCGGCGCCAGGAACGCGGGGCCCCGGTGCGCGGTGACCAGGAAGCGGTCTCCGGCCACGGCGTGCGCGTAGGTGACGCGTCCGTCCCGTACGACGGGGATGACCAGGCCGACGACGTCCCCCAGGAAGTCCGCGCGGACGGGCTCGCCCCGGCGCCCGAACCAGTCCAGGTCCGCGCCGCCGATCCCGAGCAGCCGGGCCAGCGGACCGGCCCCCTCCCCCTGCTCCCACTCCCCCTGCTGCTCCCCCTGCTCCCACTCCCCCTGCTGCTCCCCCTCCCTCTGTTCTCCCTCCTCCCCCTCCTCCCCTTCCAGCAGTTCCACGTCCACGAGGAGGCAGCGGGTGGTGGCGAGCCTGCGGCGGGCCCCCGCCAGGTCGGTGCGCACGACGGTGCCCTCCGGCACCGCCACCACCGTTACGATCATCACCCTCACCGCCGGTCCCGTCGGCCCCGCCCCCAGCCTGGGCGGACCGTGCCGCCCGCGCACCCGGATGCCCTCCCGTGCGCCGCCGGACGGCCCGAACGGGTGAGCGCGGACGGCGGGCGGGGGCGGCCGGACCCCGGGCCGAGGCGGCCTGGCCCCGGCGGGCTTGGATACTCGGCCCCATGGCACAGAACGATCTCCACGCCCTGCTCCTGACCCAGCGCGTCTGGCCGCCCGAGGTGACGCGGCTGCCGCCGTTCGACCCGGAGACGGCCCCGCCGACCCCGCTGCCGCTGTTCACGAGCTGGTTCGCGGAGGCGGTGGCGGCCGGGCAGCCGGAGCCGCACACGATGACGCTGGCCACGGCGGACGAGGGGGGACGGCCGGACGCCCGGATCGTGATGCTGCACGGCGCCGACCCCGACGGCTGGTCCTTCGCCACGCACGCCACCAGCCGCAAGGGCCGCGCGCTCGAAAGCCGCCCGTACGCCGCCCTGGTCTTCTACTGGCCGGTGCTGGGCCGCCAGGTGCGGGTGCGCGGGCCGGTCACGCCGGCGACGCCCGAGGAGAGCCAGGCGGATCTGCACGCCCACTCGACGGGCGCGCTCGCGGCGGCGCTGACCGGACGGCAGAGCGAGGAGCTGGCTTCCGTGGACGAGCTCCGCCGCGCCTCGGAGGCGGCGTGGGCCGAGGCCCGCGAGGACCCTTCCCGGCCGGCTCCCACCTGGACCCTCTACCGGCTGCGCCCCGACACGGTCGAGTTCTTCCAGGGCGCCGCCGACCGGGCCCACGTCCGGCTGGAGTACCGCAGCACGGAGTTCGGGTGGAGCAGGGGACTGCTGTGGCCGTGAGACGGCCTGCGCGGGGTCAGTCCGTGAAGCTCCACACCGTGAAGTCCGCGACGCCCTGGTAGCCGAGCCGCTGGTAGAGGCCGTTGCTCGTGGGGTCGGCCAGGTCGGTGAAGAGGAGAACCTCGGCCGCTCCGGCGGCGCGCGCGGCCCTGCTGACCTCGGCGGTGACCGCGCCGGCGTATCCGCGTCGCCGCAGCTCGGCCGGGGTGTACACGGGGGCGACGCGCACCTGCCCCGCGACCTCCTGGGACACCCCGGCCATGGCGAGGGGCGTGCCGTCGGCGGCCTCCCACAGGGTGATGCCGCCGTAGGAGATGCGGGCGTCGGCCCACGCGCCCGCGTCCCGCCCGGCACCTTCCCCGACCGCCTCCGCGAACTCCCCGAACCAGCGGACCAGCAGCGCCCGGTCGGCAGCCCCGACGACCCTCGGCCGGCCGTCCGGCAGCGCAGCGGGCGGCGTCAGCTCGCCCAGCCGGTAGAGCCGCTGCCGCATGCGCACCCGCGCCTTCGTGTCGGCCCGCCGCCGCCACGCGTCCACGAACGCGGCGGCCGAGTCCCGCTCGGCGTTCACCTGGACGGGCCGACGGCCCGGCCCGGCGAGACGAGCGGCCAGGGCATCGGCCTGCGCCGGGGTGACCGGTGTGAGGTGGAGGCCGATGGCGGGCGCGTGGAGGAAGGCGGCGCCCACCTCGCCGTGCGACTCCAGCGTGCCGAAAAGGAGTTCGCCCTCGCCGTAGTAGTGCGGTCCGCGGCTGCGGAGGGTGTCGGCGACCGTCAGCGGCACGGTGTGCAACGCCGGGCGGGAGCGCAGGAAGTCCGCGGCGCGGGAGAGGAAGTCGTCGAGGTCGTCGGTCAGGTGCCAGGCATCGGGGTGCATGAGGCCATCGTCCGGGCCAACTCGTCAGGCGGGAAACCGGTTTATGTCACGAAGGGCGACGATGAATTACGTGACTCTCCGTCACATCAGCAGCCGCGCCGACCTTTTCCCGCACCACCCACCCGCACACCCCACACATCCGTGATCAATCCGGAACCAATTCCGGTCTTGACCGAGACCCATCAACCAGGGGGGTGATTACGCTCGCGCTCATGGCCGTCTCCCGTCCCACCCCCACGCACCCCTCGTCGACCCCCGCCGACCACCCGGTGTACGTCATCGGCGCCGGTCCGGGCGGTCTCGCCGCCGCGTACGCGCTGCGGGCGCGCGGCATACGGGCGGTGGTGCTGGAGAAGGCGGACGCGGTCGGGGCGTCCTGGCGGCGGCACTACGACCGGCTCCATCTGCACACCACCCGCCGGCTGTCCGCCCTGCCCGGACTGAAGATCCCGCGCCGGTTCGGGCGCTGGGTGTCGCGCGACGACGTGGTGCGCTACCTGGAGAAGTACGCCGAGCACCACGAGCTGGAGATCGTCACCGGCGTGGAGGTGCACCGCGTCGAGCGCACCGAGGACGGCACCGGCTGGCTGCTGCGCGCGTCCGGCGGGCGCGAGCTGACCGGCAGCGCGGTGGTCGTCGCCACGGGGTACAACCACACCCCGCGTGTGCCCGACTGGCCCGGGCGGGAGTCGTACGGCGGCGAGCTGCTGCACGCCGGCGCGTACCGCAACGCGCGGCCGTACGCCGGGCGGGACGTGCTGGTCGTCGGGGTCGGCAACACCGGCGCCGAGATAGCCGTCGACCTGGTGGAGGGCGGCGCCGCGCGGGTCCGTCTCGCGGTGCGCACCGTGCCGCACATCGTGCGCCGCTCCACGCTCGGCTGGCCCGCGCAGTACTCCGGTGTGCTGGTACGACGGCTGCCGGTGCGCCTCGTGGACGGCCTGGCCCGCCGGCAGGCCAGACTGTCCATGCCCGACCTGTCCGCGCAGGGGCTGCCCCGGCCCGACACCGGCATGTACAGCAGGGTGAGGCAGGGCGCGATCCCGGTGCAGGACGTGGGCCTGCTCGACGCCGTGCGCCGCGGGAAGGTCGAGGTCGTGGCGGCGGTGGAGTCCTTCGAGGCCGGGCAGGTGGTCCTCGCGGACGGCTCCCGGATATCGCCGGACGCGGTGATCGCGGCGACCGGGTACGCGCGGGGCCTTGAGGGGCTGGTCGGACACCTGGAGGTCCTGGACTCGCGCGGGAAGCCGGTGGTGCGGGGCGGCCGGACGCCGGACCGGGCCCCCGGCCTGTACTTCACCGGCTACACCAACCCGATCAGCGGGATGCTGCGGGAGATGGCGCTGGACGCGGGGCGGATCGCGAAGGGGGTGGCGGGTCACCTGCGGGGTCGCCGCTAGGGGGTGTCCGGCGGATCTTGGTGGAGGGAAGTCACGGCACGGTTTTGACCCAGGTGAGCGGGGTCTGGTGCGTCGAGATGCAAGGCGGAGG